>CALXJM010000093.1 GCA_944388625.1 uncultured Clostridia bacterium | reverse complement strand
TGTTCTAAAGTACTATCCATATTCTCACCTAGAATAATTGTACCAAATTTCTGACGAAAAGTATATAAAAAAAGAGTAAAAACTCTCATTTAAAATTTACAAAAAAGTGTGAAACATGTAGAATATATAATCAAACACAAAAACAAATTCTTGCTTCACACAAATACTATTATACATAAAATTATTAAAAAAGCAAGACCTTTGTTCTAGGTGTTTTAGAAAGAAGGTTTTATTTATGTCAGAAGACATGCAAAAAGTAAAAGATTTATTGATTCTTAGAAATTGTAAAAAAAGTACGATAAGCAATTATTTAAGTTGTATCAATAGATTTAAAAATTATTATATTAACGTGGATATATCAAAATTAAAAGAATCTGATATATTAGATTATTTAAAGAAAAATTTCATTGATATTGAATGTTGCGCAGCTACTATTAATGTTAATCGTGCAGCTATTAAATATTATTATTTAGTAAATTATAATATTGAATTTAATAATGTACTACTCCCACAATCTAAAATAGCTAGTAGATATCCAAAAATACTAACAAAAGATAATATATTAAAACTCTTGAATAATGAATCAAATTTAAAACACAAAATATGGATTCTATTAGGTTATGGTTCAGGTCTTAGAATAAGCGAAGTTGCTTCACTTAAAGTAAGCGATATTTTAAGTAAAGAACATAAAATTAGAGTTATTGGTAAAGGCGATAAAGAAAGATATGTACCATTACCAAATATAACTTTAAAGCTATTAAGAATATATTGGTTAAAAAATAAAGATAAAATTAACGAATATTTATTCCCTCCTATTTATAAAAAATTTAAAAACAATCATATTTCTGATTATACAATTCAAGAAGCATTTTATAAAATTAAGGAAAACAATAATTTAGGTGATGACATAACATTTCATACTTTAAGGCATAGTTTCGCAACAGAATACATCAAATCTGGTGGTGACATATGGGAACTTAGGAATATACTTGGGCATTCATCTATAAATTCAACAATGGTATATCTTCATATGGCAGAAGATTTTAGTAAAGTAATCTCTCCATTAGATGGAGTAGAAAATGTCTAAATATACAGTACAAGATATATTCCAAAGGTATGGTTATGAATATATCAAATTAAATAAATTATCTAAAGAACAGTGGAAAGTATTTAATGCAATTATGAATTGTAAAACAGAAAATCTAGGATATCATATCTATACTTGTAGTGAATGCGGGCATCAAGAAATAGGATTTAATTCATGTAGGAACAGACACTGTCCTATGTGCCAGTCATACAAAAGAGAACAATGGATAAATAAAGAAAATAATTATTTACTTAATTGCCAATATTTTCATATTGTAACAACTGTACCTTATGAATTAAATGAAATATTTATGTATAATCAAAAAGAATGTTACAAAATTTTATTTAAAGCTACCAGTGAATCAATACTACAATTGTCATCTGATCCAAAATGGTTAGGAGCTAAAGTTGGAATTACTTCTATTCTTCATACTTGGGGACAAACTCTTGAATTTCATCCGCATATTCATTCTATAGTAACAGGTGGAGGACTTAATAACAATAAATGGGTAGGATGTAAAAAGAATTATATATTTAAAGTACAAGTATTATCTAGTTTATTCAAGAAGAAATTCTTGTCAATGTTAAAATCATCAGATTTAAAATTACCAAAAGAATTAGAACATTTAAAAAATATTAATGAGTTTAATAAATTTTTAAAACCATTATATGATAAAACATGGATAACATATATTGAGCCTCCAAAAGGTAATCCAGAAAACGTTATTGAATATATAGGAAGATATTCATTTAGAGTAGCAATATCGAATGATAGAATATTAGATATAGATAATGGGAATGTTACATTTGAATACAAAGATTATAAAGATGAAGGTAAAATAAAGCAAATGACAATTAATGCATTAGAATTTATTAGAAGATTTATGATGCATGTATTACCAGAACATTTTGTAAAAATAAAACATTATGGTTTGTTATCTAATAGAAACAAAAAATCTATAATAAAACTATGCAGAATATTAATTGGACAATTAATATATAGTGATTTTGTATCTACAACAAATAAAAGACAATTATATGAATTAAAATGTTCAAAATGTGGGTGTAGTAAAATTGATTATAAATTTGTATATCCAAATAAACGGCAGAATTTAAAATTATCATTACATTAATATAAATCATTAATCCGAGAATAAGTAATATTCTGGGGTTTGGGGCATTCATGTTCAAAACCAAACAAATATAAGTATATAATCAAATGTAGTCCTAAATATAATAATGATATTTAAAATTACAATAAAAGAGGATTAATACTTTCCCCCTGTATAGTTTTATAACTGAAATTTGGCACAATACAGTTATAAAACTTTTTGATACTCAAAAACTTTTATAACTTGCTTGACATTTTATCATACTATATATATTTTTCATACTAAAACCAAATACACAATCGATTGTTGCATTAAATTTTATTTTCCACAGAATTGTGGATAAACTTTATAATTTGTTTCTTAATATTTTTTTATAAATTTTTTTGGTAAGTTTTTATT
>CALXJM010000092.1 GCA_944388625.1 uncultured Clostridia bacterium | reverse complement strand
CTGAGGATAAGCTTCCTCGTCCTGATGGTCTTGAGAACATCACGCAGTGGATACGATTTGAGTTTCAGTTGAGATACAATAATGCTGTTTCTGCTGCTGTTTTACTTGCTGATTATGAATGTCAGTCTGTATTTAATTCCCTTCTTGACAGGTATATCCGTTTTGTAGATACTGTCGATTCTTGTTCTTCTCGTTCAATTAATTCTTCTTGGTGGGATGATTTTCTTAATAAAATACACAAAACAGTTATTTCGCGTAGTTCTGTTATTTACCCCGTAGTTACTCCACTTACAGTTTATAACTATGTTAACAAGTTGAAAAATTGTCTCTATACGTATGTTCAGCTTTACGGTGTCAGTTCACTCTTAGATATTGCTTCCTCTCCTATGGATGTATTTCCACTTAAATATTCAATGCTTATACTACAGTATAAACGATGTTTAAATGATGGATGGGAAGATATTATTTAGTAATTTTTAATTTTATATAAGGAGTTTTTATTATGAATTTTGGATATCGTATTATAGGTTATAAAAAAGTTTCATTTACCGGCAAGGATAATAAAGTTATCGAAGGTTATCGTTTTTACTTTGCTAAGTCTCTTTTTTATGATAGCTCTGTTGTTTTTGGTTGTGTTGATCCCTTCGATAAATTTGTATTTTCTAATCGTGAAGAACTTTTAAATAAGCTTTTTGGCTTTTACTCTTGTCAATCTTTAGTTCACCTTCTGTATAATGAAAGAGGGTCATTTATTGATGTTAAAGAAGCAGATGACATCTAATTTTAAAAATATTTTTGCTTGTTTCATTTCCTTACTTTCTTTTTTATTATGGACTGTATGTCCCGTTTATGCTGCCAACGGTGATCTTGTTCAAGAGTACACTTTCACCGTTGAGCAGATGAACGCCCTTTTATCCTCTTCAACTCTTACATGGACTGCTTCAAATTCTGCTGGTACTCAGAATTATGATGGTACACTTACGTATACCGTTCCTAATACTTCATCTTTAGGAGTTTTTTTTGCTTATAATAATAATTTTTCTGGTCCTGCTTCTTATAACTTCTCTTTTACTCTTACTTTACCTTTAGATTTAACTTGTATTTCTTTTAATGTCACCGAATTTGCAGGATTTAAAGTATATCTCCCTAATCCTAGTGGTGGTTCTATTACTGCTGTTCCTCCTGCTGGTATAGGCTTTTCTACTCCTGCTGGTTTTAGTGACTCTTCTACCTCTTTTGGTCAATATGATTTTTTATTTGATTCTTTTACTTGGAAGGTTTTAAGGCAAGGGGCTACTTTTTCTTCAACTTCTGGCATTGATGAAACAGTAACTTCTTTAGGTCTTATTACACATGTAAAACTACCAGGCCCACAATTTGGTATCGTTTTTGGTTTTTCTGATCCTATAACTTATACAGCTACCGCTTCTGAGCAAGAGCAGATTTTGGCTAAGCTAGATGAGATTATTCAAAATCAGGATGATAATACTGATAAGATTATAGGTTTTTTAGAAACTCCTGACGATTCTACATCTCAAAAAGTTAATGACTTTAATACTACAATAGATAACTCAGATAATAAACTTGATGATTTGAGTGACTCTTTAGCTGTATCTGTTCCTGACCTTGAGTCTGAGTTAGATACGTCTATTATTGATAATAATTTTGACTCATCTATTGTAAGTTCTCTTTTCTCTCCAATTGTTAATAATGAAGTTATCATTACTTTAATGTTAATTTCTCTTACATTTGCTGTTTTCGGTATTATAATCCACGGAAAGGACTCTTAGTAATGTTAGACGGTATTATCGATATATTAACTAAAATTGGTGACTTTTTTAGTTCTGTTGTTGATTTTATTGTTTCTATTTTTACTGACCTTGCTAATTTTATTAAGCTTTTAGGACAGTTTGTAGCTAAGTTTCCAGACTGGTTTTCTTGGCTTCCTGTAGAAATTCTTACTCTATTGGTACTTTTTATAGGAGTTGTAGTTTTGCTTCGAGTTCTCGGGAGGGATTAACCTATGGTTTCTGACATTATATCTATTTTTAGTTCAGCTATTGAGTTTTGTTTTGATACTTTTTCTGAATTAATTTCTTCAACTGGTATGCTTCCTCTTTTTCTTACTATGTTTGTTTTATTTTGCTTATCAAGTCTCATTGCTCCTCTTATTGTTCGTCTTAAGTCTGGGTCTGGTTCTGACACTGCTAAATCTAAAAATATTAATAAAGATTCCGATTTATAATTGGTGATTCTATGCAATATATGTTTTATCTTGTTATTATTGCTATGCTATATATGATATATATAAGGTTAGGTGATAAATAATGAAAATTCTTTTTATTCTATTCCTATGTTGTGTTTTTTCTGTTTCGATTTTTGCTACTTCTTCAGCTGATGAAGCTCTCCCTGTTTTCCCTGGAGCTGAGTTTGTAGACTCCGAAGAATCAAGCTCTGATGAGGTTTCTCTTGAGGATGACTTATTAGTTTTTACTCCTGATGAATTTGAATCTTCTAGAGTTGTTGTTGAATCTCCTCCTGTAATAATAGATACTAGCTCTATATCAGAACAGATTTCTTCTCTTTCTCTTACTATAGAAAATTCTTTATCCTCTTTAGACTATGTTGAGCTTCTTCCACTTCTTGAGAGTTATAATTTTTATGTAGTAGATAAAACTGAGAATTTTTACTTTCTTCGCTGTAACGAATATTATTTTATTCTTTCCTCCGACTCTCTTATACCTTTAGGTTCTATATATGATTAATTATCTTTCTTCTTATACCAATCTTATAAAGTTTTTTGTCCAGTCCGATTTTTGGGACTATATTATCACTCCTGTTTTTTGTATGTCTATTTTGATAGGTATTTTTTATGCTATATGGTATATTATAACTTTACATTGGAGGTAGCATTTTGTACGAGTTAATAAAATCTCTTATTGATCATGTTTGGCAGACTTCAAGTATGTCTAATACTGAACAGCAAGTTCTTTATTATATTTCCGGTGCTATAATTATTATTCTTACTGTTACATTTATAGATCTTTTTTATCGTTTTATAAGGTCTGTACTTAATCGTAGGTAATTGCAATTACAATATATATATTTTTAATGTGAGGTGTTTATTTTGTTAGAAGCTGTTACTTCAGGTATTACAACTGTTATAGGATGGATTGGTGATGTTATCACTGCCATTACATCAACTTCTGGAGATCTTAATCAACTTTTGCCTCTTTTTGCTATCGGTATAGCTATTTCTGCCATACTTCTTGGTATTAAAGTTATTAGGTCTATCATATGGGGAGGATAAATTATGCTTGAAGCTGTAACTAGTGCTATTGGTACCGTCATTGGTTGGATTGGTACTGTGATTGATTCAATCATTACTGTTGCTGGTGATGCTACCCCTGCAGGTGCCTTGAATCCCCTACTTCCTCTTTTTGCCATTGGCATAGCTATTTCTGCTATTCTTCTTGGCATTAAGGTCATTCGTTCTATTGTTTGGGGTTCATAACTTTAACCCGCTTCCGGGTTTATCCCGGTTGCGGGTGTTATTTTAGGAGTATTTATGTCTGTTTCTTTGTATTTTGGGTTACCCGGGTCTGGAAAGACTACTTTTATGGCTTCTATTGCATATAAGGCTTCTAAGCGTCTTGGGAAACGTAAGTGTCCTTATCATGCTATTTATTCTAATGTTCATCTTAAGATTCCTGGTGTTACTTATATAGATAACTCTTGTATTGGTACTTATGACCTTCATGACGCACTTATACTTATAGATGAGGCTACACTTTTTGCCGATAATCGAGATTATAAAAACTTTACTAAGGACAAAGTTATGTACTTTCTTGAGCACCGACATTTTAATGTTGACATTGTGCTTTTTACGCAACAATGGGATGGCGTAGACCGAAAAATACGTGTTATAACTGACCGTGTATATTATGTCTATAAGACTTTTCTTTTTGGTTGGTTGTATTCTAAATGTTATCGTGTTCCATATGGTATTATCATACCGGACCCTAAGAAGAGTACTGGAGAGAAGCTTGGGGAAATAATTCAAGGCTATCGAAAGCCCTCTATTTTGGTCCGCATATTTTGTCAGCGACTTTTTCGGTTCAGATATTATCGGTATTTTGACTCATGGGAACGTTATCCTTTACCGAAGCTTCCTCCATTTTATGTTCCTTATCAAGAAGAACAAAAAAAAAATCGGGGGGCGTAAGCCCCCGAAATTTTTTTCGCTCTGCTATTCTTTCATTTTTTTACATATTTAGATAAACATCATAAAAAAGAGGGTTAATTCCCTCTTTTTTATTCTTCCTCTTCTGCTTCCTACTTTGCAAAGTCTAGTTATGATTACCTTTTTTTAGTCTATTTTTATCGATTTTTCTTTCTTCTGTAAGAATTTTATGAATTTCTTCATGTTTCCATTTTTCATCAGTACATAGCCAAATTATGGTTGCAATTTCTTCTACTGTGTAGCCGTGTTCGTTCGCATAGAATAGTTTTTCGTATTGCTTTTTGTCTCCGCATGTGAACCAGTCATGGATAATGCAAAGAATTCTTAGTCTTTCATTTGTTGTAATCATTTTTCTTATCTCCTTTTTTATTATTTGAGGTGAAAGCAAAGCTTTCGCTTTCGCTTTCGCCTCTGATTGCGAAACACATATCTCGTTGTGTAGTCAAGGGTCTCAACAAAAAAATTTTTTCTATCTAGTACATAAAAGAAAAAAATTTTTTGTCCCTTGACGACACATAAGAGATATGTTACAAAAAAATTTTCACAAACGCTTGACATTCTTCAAATTTTCCTGTATGATATAAGCAAGGCACACGGCTAACAGGTGCCTAGAGATTACAGACCCTTATATGAAGAAAGTGAGTACTTATGTCATACGCTATTACATCATCTATTGACTGGTTAAGTTTTACATCTCGCGATTATTCGCCTGAGTATTTTATTGATTACTTTGGGCATTCTTTCGGTTCTTTTATGCAGGGTTCTGGAAGATATGCCTA
>CALXJM010000091.1 GCA_944388625.1 uncultured Clostridia bacterium | reverse complement strand
TTGCTTATGGTATCTGGGTTTAACAAATATTATCAAATTGCACCATGCTTTAGAGACGAAGATCCAAGAGCAGATAGGTCACCAGGAGAATTTTATCAATTAGACTTTGAAATGAGCTTTGCAACCCAAGAAGATGTATTTAAAGTAATTGAAGAACTTATGCCATATATTTTTAAAAAGCACACAAATTGGAATGTAGACGAAGCACCATTTATACGAATTCCATATAAAGAAGCAATGGAAAAATACGGAATTGACAAACCTGATTTAAGAAACCCACTAATTATAAAAGATGTAACAGAACTATTTGAAAACACAGAATTTAATGCATTTAAAGGAAAAACAATTAAAGCCATTAAAATAGAAAAAGCAAATGAACAAACAAGAAAATTTTTTGATGAAATGGGAGAATTCGCAAAAGAAGAATTAGGAGCAAGTGGACTGGCTTGGATAAAAATTGGCGAAACAAATGAGCTTTCTGGAGGAATTTCAAAATTTATTAGTGAAATAACAAAAGAAAAACTATTAGAAAAAATGGAAGCAAAAGAAAACAATGCTATTTTCTTTATAGCAGATGAACTTGAAAAAGCACAAAAAATAGCAGGAGGAATTCGAATTGAACTAGGCAAAAGATTAGACCTAATAGAAAAAAATGCATATCGATTTTGCTTTATTGTAGATTTTCCAATGTATGAATTATCAGACGAAGGAACTATAGACTTTAACCATAATCCATTCTCAATGCCACAGGGAGGAATGGAAGCACTACTTACAAAAAATCCATTAGACATTTACGCATATCAATACGATTTAGTATGTAATGGATATGAACTTGCTTCAGGAGCAGTAAGAAACCACGACCCAGAACTAATGGTAAAAGCATTTGAAATTGCAGGATATTCAGAAAAAAATGTAAAAGAAAAATTTGGAGCTTTATATAATGCATTTCAATATGGAACACCTCCACATGCAGGAGCAGCACCTGGGCTAGATAGAATGATTATGCTTATTGCAAACGAAAGCAATTTAAGAGAAGTAACTGCATTTCCCAAAAACAAAAGAGCAAGAGACTTACTTATGAGGGCACCATCCAAAATTACAGAAGAACAGCTAAAAGAAGCTCACATAAAATTAATAGAAGAATAAATATATAAATTAAAACAAAAATTGGAGGAACAATGAGTAAAGGAAAAGTTCTACTTGGAATGAGCGGTGGAGTAGATAGTTCTGTTGCAGCAATACTTTTAAAAGAACAAGGCTATGAAGTTGTAGGAGCTACTATGAAATTATGGGAAGCAGAAGAAAATAAAACAGAAGAGGGCTGTAGCAGCCTTTCTTCTGTTTATGATGCAAAAAAAATCTGTGATTACTTAAACATTACACACTACACATTTGACTTTAAAAAAGAATTTGAAAAAAATGTTATTCAAAACTTTATTGAATCCTATAAAAATGGAAAAACACCAAATCCATGCATTGAATGTAATAAACACATGAAATTTGACTTGTTTTATCAAAAAGCAATAGAAATAGGCTGTGAATACATAGCCACAGGACATTATGCAAAAACAGAATATAGCGAAAAATATAAACAATATGTATTAAAAAAATCAGAAACAGAGGGAAAAGACCAAAGCTATGTGCTATATAATATTCCAAAAGAAATTATTGGAAAAATATTATTTCCATTAGGAAACTTTAAAACAAAGGAAGAAATTAGAAAAATTGCTAAAAAATATAATTTACAAACAGCAAATAAGCCAGATAGCCAAGAAATATGTTTTATACCAGATAATAACTACGGAAAATTTTTAGAAACAAGACTAAACCCTAACCATTGTATCAATTGTACAGAAAAAATGTTAACACCACGGCAAAATTGTTGATAAAAAAGGAAATATTTTAGGAATGCATAAAGGACTAATTCACTATACAATAGGACAACGTAAAGGCTTACGGAATAGCCAATTCCACGCCCTTATATGTAATTCAATTAAACATTAAAAACAATGAATTAGTAGTAGGAGATGAAAAAGATATTTTTTCAAATGAGCTAGAAATGGTAGAAGAAAATATACTTGTACCTGAATTAATAAAAAATGGAGAAAATATACTAGCCAAAATTCGCTACACTGCAAAAGAATCACAAGCAATTTTAAAAATAGAAGGAAACAACAAAAAAGTATTATTCAAAGAAAAACAAAGAGCAATTACACCAGGGCAATCAGTAGTACTTTATAAAGACAATATAATTATAGCAGGAGGAAAAATAAAATAACATAAAAACCAAATACCCGTAAGAAGAAAAGGCAAAATTTGATGAAATATGACAAAAATGTTATAAAAATGTAATATATTTGCTATAAATATCTAAAAAGAAGTTCCCTAAATGTTTAGGGGCTTGTTTTTTTTTGAGGCTAAAAGCCTAATTGATTTTAGAAAAAACACAGATTAAAATAAGAATATACTATTATAATGTAGATAGGAGAAAATTTGTATGAGAAAA
>CALXJM010000090.1 GCA_944388625.1 uncultured Clostridia bacterium | reverse complement strand
AATAAAAGAAAAAAATAAAATAAAAATTTAAATTGAAATTTTAAAAGAAAATAAAAAAAATAAAATAAAAGAAAATAAAATAATCGAAAAAGAAATAGATGAAAAAATAATACAAGAAAAAAATAAAATAAAAAATGAAGAAAAAAATTATTTTATAGAAATTGAAAAAATATTTAATTTAAATTTATTTGAAATAAATACAGAATTAGAAAAAAAAGAAAAAGAATATCAAAACAATCAAATAAAATTGCATACATTAGAAATAGATAAAAAAAGTATAGAGCCATTAATTGAAAAGCAAATTGAACAAAATGAAAATTTAAATTATTTATTAGAAGAACAAAAAGAATTAAATGAATTAGGAAGAGCTATCAATTTAGCAAAAGAAGAATTAGAAAATTCATATTATGAAATGAAAAACAAAATTACACCTAAATTTACTCAACAATTATCATATCTAATAAATTTAATCACAAATGAGAAATATCAAATATTAAAATTAGACGAACAAAATAATTTAATTGTAGAATTACAAGATGGTAATTATAAAAACTGCAATTCTTTAAGTATTGGAACAATTGACCAAATGTATCTAGCACTGAGATTATCTGCATTAGAAGAAATTACAAAAGAAAAAATTCCAATCTTATTAGATGAAGCTTTTTGCTATTATGATGAAAAAAGACTGGAAAATATCCTCAAAATATTGTATAATAACTATGATAATCAGATTATTATTTTTACTTGTACCAAAAGAGAAAAAGAAATTTTGGATAAAATGAAAGTAAAATATAATTATACTGAAATATAAAATTGAAATTGATATAATAATTCTTAATTTTATAGAATTTAATATATAAGAAGAAAGGAATTAAAAATGTTTCAAAAATTAGAAGACGTAGAAAAACGATATGATGAATTAACAGAAAAAATAAGTAATCCTGAAATTATTGCTCAACAAAATGAATGGAAAAAATTAATGAAAGAACATGCTGGTCTAGAAGCAATTGTTACTAAATATAGAGAATATAAAAAACTAAAAAATAATTTAGAAGAAGCAAGAGGCATGTTGGAAGATAAAGAGCTAAGAGAATTAGCTGAAGCAGAAATTGAAGAAACAAAAGAAAAACTTCCCAAAATAGAAGAAGAATTGAAAATATTGCTCATACCAAAAGATCCAAATGATGACAACAATGTTATATGCGAAATCAGGGCAGGAGCAGGAGGAGAAGAAGCGGCTTTATTTGCGGGAACTCTATTTAGAATGTATTCTATGTATGCAGAAAGAAAACATTTTAAAATAGAAATTTTAAATGAAAATGAAACTGAGTTAGGAGGATATAAGGAAATTACTTTTATGGTAAAAGGAGCAGGGGCATACAGTAGACTAAAGTTTGAAAGCGGAGTGCATAGAGTACAAAGAGTTCCAGACACAGAAAGTAGTGGTAGAATTCATACTTCAACAGCTACGGTAGCAGTACTTCCAGAAGTTGCAGATGTAGAAATTGAAATAAATCCAGCTGACGTTAAAATGGAAGTATTCAGAGCCTCTGGTGCAGGAGGACAACACGTTAACAAAACTTCTTCTGCCGTAAGATTAATTCATATACCAACAGGAATGGTTGCAGAATGCCAAACAGAAAGATCACAAGTACAAAATAGAGAATATGCAATGAAATTGTTAAGATCAAGATTATATGAAATAAAACAAAGAGAACAAGATGAAAAATTGGCAAATGAAAGAAAAAGTCAAGTAGGAAGTGGAGACAGAAGCGAAAAGATAAGAACATATAACTATCCACAAGGAAGAATTACAGACCATAGAATTGGATTAAGCATATACCAAATGGAAGACTTTTTAAATGGTAATTTAGATGAAATGATAGATAATTTAATTGCAACAGACCAAGCAGAAAAATTAAAAGGTGAAGAATAAAATAAATCTTCTTACAATAAACTATATAATAATTAGTAATTGTAAGGAGATTTTTTGTGAACGAATTATTGAAAACTACTTTATTAGGATTGTTTTTTGGAACATTTGGAACTACTATAGGGGGAATTATAGGAATAAAATTTAAGAACACATCAAATAAATTTTTAAGTTTTATTTTAGAACTTGCAGCAGGATTAATGATTTCAATAGTGTGTTTTGAATTAATCCCAGAAGCACTAGAAATTGCAGGATTAGCAAGTGTGTTTATAGGAATTTTTATCGGAGTAATTGTAATGATACTTTGTGATAATGTAGTAAATAAAAAATATAACACAAGCAATTATAATAAAAATTCTCTATTAAAAACCGGAATTATTGTTGGTATAGGATTAGCAATACATAATTTCCCAGAAGGACTTGCTATTGGTTCTGGATTTGAAGCATCACCTAAATTGGGCCTATCCCTAGCATTAGCAATTGCATTGCATGATATACCAGAAGGTAGATTCCAAAGTAGACACCAATGGAAATATGCGAGATAAAGACGATTTGAATTCGAAAATATTATATCAGAAATACTCTTATGGATATATTATAAGAGTATTTTTGTATTAAAAAATTAATAAAAAGTTAT
>CALXJM010000089.1 GCA_944388625.1 uncultured Clostridia bacterium | reverse complement strand
AACATTAGAAATTAGATTTAATTTTAAGTTAAATTAAAAAATTAGTTTACTAAACTACAGTCAGCAGATGGAGATAAAAAATATGCAGAAAAATCGCAAAAGTATTATAAGCAACTTGGGTTAGATGCAATTGTTAAAAATATTCCGGAAAATAAGCAGGCTTATTATGTTTATGACTTATTAGAAAGGTATGAACCTGATATTCTAGTGATTACTGGTCATGATTCTATGATAAAAAATGGAAGTAATTACAATG
This sequence comes from uncultured Clostridia bacterium, assembly GCA_944388625.1. GTDB lineage: Bacteria > Bacillota > Clostridia > TANB77 > CAG-508 > CALXJM01. The sequence continues at coordinate 2,351 of CALXJM010000089.1, read as the reverse complement.
ATATTTATAATTATAGAAATTCTAGATATTTTATAAAAACTGTTCAAGAAGCTAGAAAATGGATGGGAAAAAATGGCGAATTAGTAATTTTTGCAGGTGCTTGCCAGAGTTTTTTCGAAGCACTAATGTCTTCTGGGGCTAATTTTGCCTCTTCTCCAGGTAGGATTTTAATAGATTTTATAGATCCTTTAATTGTAGCTGAAAAAGTTGCTTTAACTTCTAATACTCAATTTATATCTATAAATGAAATCGCAAAAGATTTAAAAGACGGATTAAAAGGTATTGGAGGTACAAGTGCTCAAGGAAAAAAAAGACTTAAATTAGCTTCAAAGCTTTATAATAAATAATATTTTTCAAGCGAGCCACATTCCCCCCTTTATGTTCTTTACTATTTTTTATTTATTGTTTGTAATTTAATAATAAAAAAGCCACGCAAAAATTATTGCAGATACGCAAAACAGGCAATTTGAACCCAAAATCAATTTCGCTAATCTTTAATATTGTAATATTATTATTCATATAGTATAATAATATATATTATATATTTTTAAGGAGGGAAATAAATTGGGAGATACTGAAAATAGATTAATTCCAAAAACATTTTTCTGGATGTTTTTAGGACTTTTAGGATCTGCTTTAGTAGCTGGATACACATACTACTCTGGTTTACTTGAAGAAATATTATATGGAGATTTTTTTAATATCCTTTTAATTTTAGAGATAGTTGTTGTTATTTTATTCTCTTGGTTATTTAAAAGACTCTCACCAACTGTAGTTGCCATACTTTATTTTGTTTATGCTGCTATAAATGGAGTTACACTTTCTTGTATATTTGCAGTTTTTGAATTAAGCTCTATCGGTCTTTTATTTGTAGCTGCTGCACTTGCTTTTGGTGGTCTTGCATTTTATGGTTATAAAACACAAGACGATTTAAGCAGTTGGCATAAACCGCTTTATGCTATTTTAATTGTTGGTCTTATTGTAAGTATTATTAACATTTTTATGGGAAATACCACACTTGATATTATTCTAGACTGGGTAATTTTATTTGTATTTTTTGGTATTACTATTTATGATATGAATAAAATTAAAGCCTTAGCAGATAGTACTGATTTACCAATTGATAAACTTCATATTTATGGTGCTATGGAATTATACTTAGATTTTATTAATATATTCTTAAGAATTCTTTCTTTATTTGGTAAAAGAAGAGATTAGTATTATAAATTTAAAAGAGGAATTTTTTATTAAATTCCTCTTTTAAATTTCACATTGAATTTTATTTTCATATGCTTTTAATTTGCATTTTCCACCAATAGGAAAAGTTATTATTGGTGTAGTATGACCAAAATCAACATCTGCTACGATCGGAATTGATTTTAATTTTTCTTTTTGCTTTATTAATGCTGTCCATTTTTCTTTGGTCATATCGCATATAAGTTCTGCTCTTCCTATTACAATTCCCTTAATTAATTCTGAACCTTGTATTTGTAACAAAGATTCTAAATTTCTATCAAATTCTAAAAAAAATTCTTCCCCTGCCATTCCGTCATCTTCTAAAAATAAAATTTTATTTCTTATGTCTGGCATAAATGGAGTGCCTTGCAATAAATTTAAAGTACATAGATTACCTCCAATTATTTCTCCTTCTGCTTCTCCCTCTTGAATAACAAACATTCCTTCATTTTTTATAAAATTCCTTTGCTCCTGCTCTTGCTGCCAATAATCATTACTCCAGTATTCGGCTGGTCTTAATTCTATTTTTTCATTTTCCATGAGTACTTTTCTAAAATATTCTAAAGAGTATTCTATTCCCTTTTTCATTGCAAAACTTGAAAAATTTAGGCCACTATATGTTTCTATTCCAGTTTTAGCATATATACTATTTAATAAAGCTGTAATATCAGAAAAACCACAAATAATTTTAGGATTTGCTTTTATTATATCATAATTAATGTGTTCTAGTATTTGATTTGCTGAAAATCCACCTCTAGCACATATAATAGCTTTTACATGCTTATCCATAAAAGCTTCCTCTAAATCTTCTACCCTTTCTTTCACAGTAGCACTTTCATAATATTCTCTTGTTTTTGTAACATTTTTGCCAAAAGTTACTTTAAATCCCATATTTTCTAATGTTTGCTTAGAGAGCAATATGAGCTCGTCTTGCTTATTTTTAATGCTTTTAGATGGAGCTATAATTCTAATTTCGTCTCCTAGTTTTAACTTTTCCATAACATATTCCTTTCTAAATATATTGGCAATTTTGAAATTGCGGGCGAACGCTGTGTCAAGAGTAACATGGTATACAGTTTGTAAAGACACATGGTATACACTTTTCCATTTTTATG
>CALXJM010000088.1 GCA_944388625.1 uncultured Clostridia bacterium | reverse complement strand
CAACATTTTATTCGTCTTTTTTCATTCTTGTTGCAACAATATTGTCTAAAATTGATTTTGGAACTTCTTCATAGTGACTTGGTTCCATTGCATAAGTTCCTCTTCCTTGTGTTTTAGAACGTAAATCGGTTGCATATCCGAACATTTCAGATAATGGAATAAATGAACGAATAATTTGGTTTCCATTTCTTGCTTCCATTCCTTCCATTCTTCCACGTCTTGAGTTTACATCACCAATAACATCTCCCATGTATTCTTCTGGAACTGTTATTTCTACTTTCATAATTGGTTCTAATATGACAGATTTTGCTTTTCTACATCCTTCTTTGAATGCCATAGAACCAGCAATTTTGAACGCCATTTCTGAAGAGTCAACATCGTGATAAGAACCATCTACTAAAGTCGCTTTAAAGTCTATTACTGGATATCCAGCTAAAACACCGCTTTCAGCAGCTTCTCTGATTCCTTCTTCAACTGGTTTAATATATTCTTTAGGAACAACTCCTCCAACAATTTTACTTTCAAATTGAATTCCTGTTCCTGGCTCTAGTGGTTCCATTTCTAGCCATACATGTCCATATTGTCCACGTCCACCTGATTGACGAATAAATTTTCCTTCTACTCTTACTGCATTTCGAATAGTTTCCTTATAAGCAACCTGAGGTTTACCTACATTACATTCTACTTTAAATTCTCTTTTTAATCTGTCTACAATGATATCTAAGTGCAATTCACCCATTCCTGCAATAATAGTCTGTCCTGTTTCGTGGTCTGTATATGTTTTGAAAGTTGGATCTTCTTCTGCTAATTTTGATAAAGCAACTGCCATTTTTTCTTGAGCAACTTTATCTTTTGGTTCAATTGCTATGTCAATAACTGGTTCTGGAAATTCCATAGATTCTAGTATAACTGGTGCATTTACGTCGCAAAGTGTATCTCCTGTTGTTACTTCTTTTAGTCCAACTGCTGCTGCAATATCACCTGCATATACTTTTTCAATGTCTTCTCTATGATTTGAGTGCATTTGAAGAATCCTTCCAATTCTTTCTTTTTTATCTTTGTTACTATTTAATACTGTAGAGCCTGATTCTAATGTTCCTGAATATACTCTAAAGAAACATAATTTTCCAACAAATGGATCTGTTGCGATTTTAAATGCTAGTGCAGCAAATGGTTCTGAATCACTGGTTTTTCTTTCTGTTTCATTTCCATCTAAGTCTACACCCTTGATATGTGGTATATCTAATGGTGAAGGCATATAATCAACAATAGCATTTAGTAATTCTTGTACACCCTTATTTTTATATGAGGATCCACAACAAACTGGAACAAGTTTATTTGCTAATGTACCTATTCTTAAACCTTTTTTTATTTCTTCTTCAGAAAGTTCTCCACCTTCTAAATATTTCATCATTAATTCATCATCTTGCTCTGCAGCAGCCTCTATCATTTGACTTCTATATTTTTCTGCCAATTCAATTAAATCTGCTGGTATGTCAGTTACTTCAATTTCTTTTCCTAAATCATCTTTATGAACAAATGCTTTCATTTTAATTAAATCGACAATTCCTTTAAATTGATCTTCAGCACCAATTGGTAATTGAATTGGAATTGCATTAGCATTTAATCTTGTTTTCATTTGCTCAACACAACTTAAGAAATTAGCACCAGTAATGTCCATTTTATTTACATATGCCATTCTTGGTACATGATATTTATCTGCTTGTCTCCAAACAGTTTCTGATTGTGGTTGAACACCACCTTTAGCGCAAAATACAGTTACAGATCCATCAAGTACTCTTAAAGATCTTTCAACTTCAACAGTAAAGTCAACATGTCCTGGTGTATCAATTATGTTAATTCTATGATCTAACCAAAAACAGGTTGTCGCAGCAGAAGTAATTGTAATACCTCTTTCTTGTTCTTGTTCCATCCAGTCCATAGTAGCAGCACCTTCGTGCACTTCTCCTATCTTGTGTGTTTTTCCTGTATAGAAAAGAATTCTTTCTGTAGTTGTTGTTTTTCCTGCATCTATGTGAGCCATAATTCCTATATTTCTAGTTCTTTCTAGTGGATATGCTCTTCCTGCCATTTTTATATCCTCCTCTCGTTTAATAAACGATCTTTTCTTTTCTCGTTGTACAGCTTTTGCTCGCCAATTTCAAACAAAACTTATTCATTTTTAAATTTTATATGATGGCTAACAACGTCAGACGAAGCTTTCTTATTTTTTAATTTTAACAAGAAGCGAGTATGACTAGGCAGCCGAATTAAAATTTTTGAGACTATACGTTTGTATGTCGAAAAAATTTTATATGATGGCTAACAACGTCAGACAAAGCTTATTGTTAAAATTTTACCATTTATAATGAGCAAAAGCCCTATTAGCCTCAGCCATTCTGTGAGTATCTTCTTTTTTCTTAAATGCATTACCATTTCCGTTAACTGCATCAAGAATTTCTCCGGCTAATTTTTCAGACATTGTTTTTTCATGTCTGTTTCTAGCATAAGTTACAAGCCATCTTAAACCTAAAGTTTGTCTTCTTTCAGGTCTAATTTCGATTGGGACTTGATAAGTTGCCCCACCAACTCTTCTTGCTTTTACTTCAAGAACTGGCATAACGTTGTTTAAAGCCGCTTCGAATATTTCTAGCGGATCTTTTTGCTCTTTTTCTTTTATTATATCGAATGCCTTATAAACTATACCTTG
>CALXJM010000087.1 GCA_944388625.1 uncultured Clostridia bacterium | reverse complement strand
TGATATTAGTTTTTTGTATTGTTGGAATTTTAGTTTTATTAGTTACATTAATTCTTATATCTAAACTAGAACTAAAGATAAACAGACTAGATATTAGTAATATAGATAAACACAAAAATAATGAAAAATTAAGCTTGCAAATTTCTTTATTAATAGGAAAGTTCAAATGGTTTAGAATAACTATCAATAAAGACAAACTTGCTAGGATTTATGTAAAAATAAAAGAAAAAGAAGCAACAATGGATTTAAATAAAGTAAAAAAAGATATTGAGAAAGATTTTAAAATAATATTTGAAAATGATGAGTTAAGAAAACTTATATTTTCAACAAAATTAAGTTTAGAAAAATTTAATGCAAATATTGCATTGGGAAGCAGAGATTTTTTACTTACATCTTACTTAGTAGCAATTACATCAATTGTAATTTCAAATATTTTACCACATATGGTTAGTGCTAAAAGTAATGTAGCAAGAATAATTCATTATAGAATAGTACCAATATATAAGGAGGAAGACATTTATAATATTCATTTGAGCTTAACAATTAATACAAAAATATTACATTTATTAAATATAATAATTAAAACCTATAAAATAATAAAACTAAAGAAAAGTGCTGTATAAAACTTGTAAAATTGGTACATAATTATAAAAAAAGCAAGACTAAGATTTTCTAAGTAGCCAAGCTACAAGAAAATCTAACTCCTGCATAACTATCTTCTAAGAAAATTCCCCATTCTATGGATGAATTTTCTAAGAATATAGAAAATTAAAAGAAAGAAGTGATTAATTTTATGAGTGAACATCCAATAGAAAACCTTATGACTACTGCAATGAATAGCATTAAAGATATGATTGACGTAAATACAATAATAGGAGATCCAATACAAGCTTCTAATAATACAGTAATAATACCAATATCAAAAGTAGGATTTGGATTTGCAGCAGGTGGAAGCGAGTTTAGAGGAGAAACTGTTGATGAATACACAAAAAAAGAAAAAGAAGAGCAAGTACAATATAGACTTCCTTTTGGTGGAGGTTCTGGAGCAGGTGTAAGTATAGTTCCTGTAGCATTTTTAGTTGTACAATCAAATACTGTAAAATTACTTCCAGTAGACCATAATTCATGTTTAGATAGACTATTAGATTATGTTCCAGACCTAATAGAAAAAGTAAATGCTATGCTAAATAAACAAATGCAAAATAAAAAAGAAGAAAAACAACAAGATGATAGAAGAAAAGAAAGACAAAGACAAGAGGAAAGAGAAGATAGAAAATTAGAAAGCCAAAATATGATACAAACAACAGCTGTAAAAGAAGCAACAGTTGTAAAACCTAAGAAAAACATAAAATATCATAAACCTGTAGATACTTATGAGTTTGAGTATGATGAAACAGAAGATGATCTAGATGAAAATGAATAAAACAAATAGAGTATAAGTTAATGAACTAAAACCAAAAAATTAGACACTTTTTGATTAAGTTTATATTAGATTGCATTAAGGGAATGAATCCTGTAACTTACAGGATTCATTCCTTTTAAATTACCATTAAGCTTTTTATATTCAATTAGTTCTTTCTTAAATAAAATGTTCAATTGATTCAAATTCTTGTACTAGACATACTTTGTCTTATTTTTTTCTTCAAAACATTTGATATGGTTTCTAAATATATTCTATTTCTTATGTATTTAAAAAATTATAGTAAAAAAAAATACAAAATTGACATAATTCAAATAACGCTATATAATATAACTTGTACGACGCATTTTATGCAATATTTGATACAGTCATATAATGGAGGTTTTCACTATGGCAAAAAAAAATAGTCTTGGTTTCCGGAACGAAGTAATAAAAGAATATACTTATGAACAAATCCAGGAACTAATCCGGCAGAAATCTGTGATTGAAAATCTTGATGTTAGAGGAGCATATATGAGAATAATGCTCCTGCTTACGCAATTCCCTCTGTATTCGGAACAATTTGTAGAATTTACCGAGAAAAGCTGGGAACAGTTTGTTGAGGAGATAGCTCGTTTACGTGAAAGGAAGAATGATGGTTTTATTTGCTTTTCTATGTTAGATCAAGTTGGAGGAGACAGAGTCAAAGACTTATTTGATCTTGTAGAGAATAAGGCGATTTTTGGAGTAATTGCCTACAATATGGCCAAATATATTCAAGAAAATAGGCAAGGTCAAGATTATACTACAGAGGTGATGAGGAATTTAACTTTGATGGAATCCTGGAGTTTCGATTATAACATAAGACCTTATGCGGCAAGGCAATTTTATGGCAAATCTATCCAAATATTCTCTGGAAATAGAAACTTTACAGAGTGGCTGATGGAGAAATTTGACATAAACGACTATAGAGGTCACAGAGGAAAGGAATTCGTTAGAGCATTTGCATATCTCTACATTTCACTGGAGAAACTTTATAGGACAAATCCTGAAAAGACTGCTAGACTCTTAGGAGAAAACAAATAAACACAATTTTGTACGGATATGGATAGTTATTAACCTTTATTAACCACCAAGCTCAGGTAAGTACCTGAGCTTTGGTGGTGTTTTAGGCTGTTTTCGGTACGTGTCCAAAAAAACAGAAATATAAAAATAATGTAAAACTACTTGACAAATCTTAAAAAATGTTGTAAAGTATATAAGCATTACAAAAGACAGTTGCCTTGTAGAAAGGAAGTAAGGTTATGGAAAAGAAAGTACAAATAGGAATGTTATGTGATATATATGGAAAAC
>CALXJM010000086.1 GCA_944388625.1 uncultured Clostridia bacterium | reverse complement strand
GAATCGGTTATAACAATATAGGGTACTCAAAGTATATATTTTTCAAAAAAGTGTGACATATGATTGACTAACCTTCAGAGTTTTAACATTGCCATCATTTAGAATGTAGACTTTTAATAATTTGTATGATACAATGTCACATATAAAATATAGAAGGAGAGGACAAGCAATGGTATGGCAAATTATAATCATAGTGTTGATTATTATTGCAATTATATGTGACGAAGATATTCGGCATATAGCAGCAGCTATTGGGATATTGTACATTATTTGTGGAATCGTTGTATTAATAGTTAAACTTACTGGCTGACCTCAAAATGCAGTGAGCAATTGTTCACTGTATTTTTATTTAATAAATTTTACCGGATAGAAAGAATAATATATAAAAGATTTATTTCCATTTGTGAATATAACTTTATATATTTACAAAAGAACTTTAATTATTTTATTGTGTAATAAAAAAATTGCGTGAATAAATAAAAAATATTTGCAATTCACATAAAAGTAGTATATAATAACAACGTATTTTGAATAGTTTTCAAATAACAACAGTTTTTTTACTGTTAAACTAAAATATATAGGAGGTTTTTTTATGAGTGAAAAGTATGTATACCTTTTTAAAGAAGGCAATGCAAACATGCGTGAATTACTTGGTGGTAAAGGTGCAAACTTAGCAGAAATGACAAATTTAGGATTACCAATTCCACAAGGATTTACAGTGACAACAGAAGCTTGTACAAAATATTATGAAGATGGAGAAAAAATCAATGAATCTATTGAAAAAGAGATTTTCGCATCTTTAGCAAAATTAGAAGAAATTACAGGCAAAAAACTAGGAGATGAAACAAATCCATTACTTGTATCTGTAAGATCTGGAGCAAGAGCTTCTATGCCAGGAATGATGGATACTATATTAAACTTAGGATTAAATGATAAGGTATTAGTAGGAATTGCTGCTAAAAATGAAAGATTTGCCTATGACAGCTATAGAAGATTTATTCAAATGTTTAGTGATGTTGTTATGGAAATTCCAAAGCCTTTATTCGAAAAAGCAATTGATGAAATGAAAGAAGCAAGAGGAGTAAAACTTGACACAGAATTAACAGCAGCAGATTTAAAAGAGCTAGTTGAAACATTCAAAGCAATTTATAAAGAACAAAAAGGCGAAGATTTTCCACAAGATTCTAAAAAACAATTAATGGAAGCTGTAAAAGCTGTATTTAGAAGCTGGAATAATCCAAGAGCTATCACTTATAGAAGATTAAATGATATACCAGGAAGTTGGGGAACTGCTGTAAACGTACAACAAATGGTTTTCGGAAACATGGGAGATAACTGTGGAACAGGCGTTGCATTTACAAGAAACCCAGCTACAGGTGAAAATAAATTATTTGGTGAATACCTAATGAATGCTCAAGGAGAAGATGTTGTTGCAGGAATTAGAACACCACAACCAATTGATACATTAAAAGAAACAAACAGACAAGCATATGAAGATTTTGTTACATATTCAAATAAATTAGAAAAATACTTTAAAGATATGCAAGACTTGGAATTTACTATTGAAAGTGGAAAATTATATATTCTTCAAACTAGAAATGGTAAAAGAACTGCTAATGCAGCATTAAAAATAGCTGTAGATATGGTAAATGAAGGAATGATAACAGAAAAAGAAGCAGTTTTAAGAGTTGAACCAAAGCAATTAGACCAATTATTACACCCTAATTTTGACCAAGCAGCTTTAAAAGTAGCAAAAGTAGTTGCAAAAGGTCTAGCAGCATCACCAGGAGCAGCTACTGGTAAAGTAGTATTTACAGCAGATAAAGCTGTTGAAATGCATAAAGCTGGAGAAAAAGATTTAGTATTAGTAAGACTAGAAACATCTCCAGAAGACATTGAAGGAATGGTAGTATGTAATGGTGTACTAACTGTTAGAGGAGGAATGACATCTCATGCTGCTGTTGTTGCTCGTGGTATGGGTACATGCTGTGTAGCTGGATGTGGAGACATTGTTGTAAACGAAGAAGAAAAATATTTTACATTCCCAGATGGAAGAAAAGTAAAAGAAGGAGAATATATTTCTTTAGATGGTTCTACAGGAAATGTATATGGAGAAAGAATTGAAACTGTAGATGCAACTGTTTCTGGAAACTTTGCAAAATTAATGGGTTGGGCTGATGAATATAGACAATTAAAAGTAAGAACAAATGCAGATACCCCAACGGATGCAAAGCATGCATATGATTTTGGAGCAGAAGGAATTGGATTATGTAGAACAGAGCATATGTTCTTTGCACCAGATAGAATAGCGGCTATTCGTGAAATGATTGTTTCAAAAACACCAGAACAAAGAGCAAAGGCATTGGCAAAAATTTTACCAATGCAAAGAGGAGATTTTGAAGGACTTTATAGAGAAATGAAAGGATATCCAGTAACAATTCGTTTCTTAGATCCTCCTTTACATGAATTCGTTCCACACGAAGATGAAGACATAAAAGCATTAGCTCAAGAAATGGGATTAACTTTTGAAGAGTTAAAAAACATTGTAGATGGATTACATGAATTTAACCCAATGATGGGACATCGTGGATGCCGTTTAGCTGTAACATACCCTGAAATTGCAGAAATGCAAACAAGAGCTGTTATAGAAGCTGCTATCAACGTAAATAAAGAAGGAATGAATGTTATTCCAGAAATTATGATTCCACTTGTTGGAGAAGTAAAAGAATTAAAATATGTAAAAGACATTGTTTGCAAAACAGCTGATAGTATTATAGCTGAAGCAGGAGTAGACCTAAAATATCATGTAGGTACTATGATAGAAATACCAAGAGCTGCTTTAACAGCCGATGAAATTGCAAAAGAAGCAGAATTCTTCTCATTTGGTACAAACGACCTAACTCAAATGACATTTGGACTTAGCCG
>CALXJM010000085.1 GCA_944388625.1 uncultured Clostridia bacterium | reverse complement strand
TCATTTTATCATATTTTCTGGTATTTCCTACTTTTATTTTTTATATTAGGTGTGACATATCTATTGTAAACCTATATAGTTTTAAATTTTTACAAATATTTTGATTTTTATTTTGTTTAGTGCATTTTTTATATTCTTAATATTTCTCCTACATAAATTAAATTTGGATTTTGTATGTTATTTAGTTCTACTAATTGAGTTACTGTTGTTCCATATCTTACGGCTATACTACTTAGAGTATCTCCTCTTATTACTCTATATAATGTATGATTAGTGTCGTGTAAGTCATTTGCACTGCTAACATTTGTATTAATTTCTAATGTTTGACCTACATAGATTAAGTTTGGATTTTGAATATTATTTAATTCTACTATTTGATTTACGGTTGTAGCATATCTTTCTGCAATAGCAGTTAATGTATCTCCATATTGTACTGTATAGGTAATAGTTTCTCTTTTTTTGACTGTCCCAATAATAGGGATTTTTAGACTTTCACCTACATAAATTAAGTTTGGATTTTGAATATTATTTAATTCTACTAATTTTTCTACGGTTGTATTATATTCAATTGCTAAGTAGCTTAATGTGTCTCCTGGTTGTACGATTATTGTTTGAGTTTCTTCTGGTCTTGTTATATTTGTTTCATTTTCTGGGATATTATTTTGATCACTTAAAAAAATTTCTTCTGTATAATAGTCCATGTCTACATTTCCATTAATGCCTCTTACACTCCCTAAGTCAGTATATTGAAATCCTTCCCATGTGTTCCACTTTCCATTTGGCTCTGGACTTGATACACCATATTCTGCAATCCATATTGGGTATTTTGTTAGTTCTTCTCCAAAAGTGTTTATTGCATTATATGCATCACTATAAATAATACATTCTTTTCCTGTAATACTTTCTAGTGTTTGAAGAAATTCTAAAGATATATTGTTAATTTCTTCTATTGATAAATTTCCAAAAGATTCAAAGTCCATTGCTAATTTGCAGTCTGGAGTGGTTCCTCCAATAACAGATGCAAAAAATTGTGCTTGTTGCCTTGCTTCTTCTTCTGTTCTTGCTGTTACATAGTGATAAAATCCAACTTTTAGCCCATTTGCTTTTGCATTTTCATAGTTGGCTTTAAAATATGGGTCTATGTAGCCTTCTCCCTCGCTTGCACGAATATATACAACTTCTATTCCACTATTTTTAACTTCTTGATAGTTTATTCTTTCTTGCCATTGGCTAACATCAATTCCGTTGTATATAGCATTGCTAGAAGGTCCAAAAGCAAATGTACGGGTAAAGCAGAACATATTGATAATTAAAAATATTATTGCTATTCGTATATTTGTATGTTTCAATTTTAATTCCTCCTTATACAAATTATGGTAATTTATTTAAATTTTCTTACCTTTGGTATATAATATTTTGTAAGTTCATAAAATGTAACAATATTATTTTCACAATTAGAGTTTCAGGTTTATAAGAATGATTTTGTATTAGAAAGGAATAAGTGCTTATGGAAATTTTAAAATTAAATTCTACTGGATCAAATGTAGAATTGTTGCAAAGTACATTGGGAAAAGTTGGATTTTACAAAAGTTCTATAGATGGCATTTTGGGTTTAAAAACAGAAAATGCTGTAAAAAATTTTCAAAAAAATTTCGGTTTGCTATCTGATGGAATTGTTGGCGTTCAAACCTGGAATGCTTTGCTTCCATATTTGAATGGTTATACAACATATATTGTTCAACCAGGAGATACTTTTTATACGATTTCTAACAAGTTCCAAACTTCGGTTTCTCGTGTTTTAACTGCTAACCCTTCTATTTCTCCATCTAATTTACAAATAGGTCAAGTTATTATAGTTCCTTTTGGAAGCATTGTTCCTACTAATATTTCTTATACTTATTCTGTTATGGTTGCTAATATTAATGCTCTTAGCACAGTATATCCTTTTCTTCAAATTACCACTATCGGAAATAGTGTGCTTTCTAAGGATATTCCTTGCATTCGCTTTGGTCGTGGAGAAAAAGAAGTTTTTTATAGTGCTTCTATTCATGCTAATGAGTGGATTACTTCGGTTCTTTTAATGAAGTTCGTTGAAAATATTTGTAAAGCTTATGTTGAAAATTCTAGTTTACATGGTTATTCTATTTCTTCTATTTTTGAAAATGTTTCAATTTACATCGCGCCTATGGTAAATCCGGATGGAGTAGATTTAGTTACTGGTGCAATAAAAAAGGAAAGTCAGATTTATAATCAGGCTCTCCAAATTTCTAGCAATTATCCATCAATTCCATTTCCCTCTGGTTGGAAGGCAAATATTAATGGTGTGGATTTAAATTTGCAATTTCCTGCTGGCTGGGAAAATGCCCGACGAATTAAGTTTGCGCAAGGTTTTGTTACGCCCGCACCTAGGGATTATGTTGGTTCTAATCCTTTAATTGCTCCTGAAGCGATTTCTTTATATAATTTTACATTAGCTCACGATTTTCATTTAGTAATTGCATATCATACACAAGGGCAAGAAATCTACTGGCAGTTTCAAAATTTTGAGCCTAGGGAAGCTTTTTATATTGGTGAACGATTTGCTAATGTGAGTGGATATAAGCTGGCGAATACTCCTTATGCTTCTAGCTTTGCTGGATATAAAGATTGGTTTATTCAAGATTATCGCCGTCCTGGTTACACTGTTGAGGCTGGCTTGGGTGAAAATCCTCTTCCAGTTAATCAGTTTAATGAAATTTATAATGATAATATCGGTATTTTGTTATTAGGAGCTACTTTTTGATGTTATAGATATGGCATATTTATTTTTACTTAAAGTATGACGATATAAAATACACCTCCAAATGCTAGATTTTTTGTCTAACTTTTGGGGTGTATTCCATTTTTATTTTTTTCCTAATACGATTTTAATTTCACTTTCTTTTTTGTTTCTTAAAATGGTTAATGTTACTTCATCATTTGGTTTTTTAGT
>CALXJM010000084.1 GCA_944388625.1 uncultured Clostridia bacterium | reverse complement strand
TCTTCTTTAATGTCAATTACTTTATTTGCCACAGTTTGAGTTAATTGATGGTCATGTGAAGTAAATAGTAAAACGCCTTTAAACTTTTTCATTCCCTCATTTAGTGAAGTAATTGCTTCCATATCTAAATGGTTGGTTGGCTCATCGAAAATTAGAAAGTTTGCGCCTGATAGCATGAGTTTTGATAATACACATCTTACTTTTTCTCCTCCAGACAATACGTTTACTTTCTTTAAAGATTCTTCTCCTGTAAACAGCATCCTTCCTAAGAAGCTTCTAATATAAGTTTCGTCTGGATCTTTTGAGTATTGTCTTAGCCAATCTACTATGCTTAAATCTTTTTGAAACATTTCTGTATTATCCTTAGGGAAGTAGTCTTTTGTTATGGTTGTTCCCCATATTACTTCCCCAGAATCTGGTTCCATTTCTCCTGCTAAAATTTTAAATAATACGGTTTTTGCAATTTCATTTTCTGCCAAGAAAGCAATTTTATCTTCTCTTGTAACTGCAAATGATACATTTTTTAATATTTGCTCTCCATCAATTGTTTTGCATAAATTTTTTACAATTAATACTTCTTTTCCAGGTTCTCTATCTTCCTTAAAATCTATATATGGGTATTTTCGGTTCGATGGTTTGATTTCGTCTAGCTCAATCTTTTCTAATGATTTTTTTCTTGAAGTAGCCTGTTTAGATTTAGATGCATTTGCACTAAATCTACTAATAAAATCTTGTAGTTCTTTGATTTTTTCTTCTTTCTTTTTATTAGCTTCTCTTGCTTGCCTTAATGCTAGTTGACTAGATTCATACCAAAAGTCGTAATTTCCAGGATAAACTTTAATTTTTCCAAAGTCTACGTCTGCAATATGAGTACATACTTTGTTTAAAAAGTAGCGATCATGAGATACTACAATAACTGTGTTAGGAAAATCAATCAAAAAATCTTGTAGCCAGTTAATTGCTTTTAAGTCTAAATCATTAGTTGGTTCGTCTAATAATAATACATCTGGATTTCCAAATAGAGCTTGTGCTAATAAAACTTTTACTTTATCTTTTGCTTCTAATTCTTTCATATATTTATAATGGTTTTCACTACTAATTCCCAAATCATTTAATAGAATAGCTGCATCTGATTCTGCGTTCCATCCATCAAGTTCACTAAATCTTTCTTCTAATTTTGCTGCTCTCATTCCATCTGCTTCTGAAAAATCAGGTTTTGAATAAATTTCATCTTTTTCTTTCATGATTTTATATAATTCTTGATTTCCCATCATTACCGTATCAATAACGGTATACTCTTCAAATGCAAAATGATCCTGTTTTAATACAGATAGCCTTTCACCCTTGTCCATAACGACTTCACCTTTACTTGGCTCTATTTCTCCAGCCAATACTTTTAAGAAAGTAGATTTACCAGCTCCATTTGCCCCAATAATTCCATAGCAATTTCCTTTTGTGAATTTTATATTAACATCTTCAAATAGAACTCTTTTTCCAAATCTGATAGTAACTCCAATTGAATTTATCATTTTCTGCATATGCTAGCTTTAAAGTCTAACATATACCTCCTTTCTATTACTTTATATTATTTGCTTATTATACTATAAAAAATTTTCTTCTACAAGTCTAAGAAGCTAATAAAAATACTTCTATTTAATAGAAGTATTTTTTGTTCATTTAATTTTAATTAATGTAATAATTCAGATATCACTTTTTCTTTTGTTTGGACTCCAACTAATGTATTTGCAATTTTTCCTTGTTTAATAATTACTAATGTCGGAATGCTCATAATTTCGAATTGATTTGCAAGTTCTGCTTGTTCATCTACATTGACTTTTCCTATTAGTGCTTGCTCTCCTATGCTTTCTGCAGCTTCTTCTAGAATTGGGGCCATCATTCTGCATGGACCACACCAAGGAGCCCAGAAATCTATAAGTACAGGCTTACTTGCTTGCATTACCTCTCTTTCAAAATTTTCCTTTGTTATTTCTAAAATTTTCATATAAAACCTCCTTTTATTTTCTGATTGTTTGAATAGCATTTATTTTTTACTATTATATATCAATCATTTTGCCTTTATTTTAGTAAATTACTTTACATTATCTTTTTTTCTTATATATTTTATTATTTCAGTTCCTGCTTTTGCACCTTCATATACAGCTTTTGATATTTGTAACATTCCTCCCGTACAATCTCCTGCAGCATATAGCCCAGGAATATTTGTTTCCATGTTTTCATTAATAACAATCTTATTATTTGATATTTGTGCTCCTAAAATTCTTGCAAAATCTACACTTGTTGCTATTCCTTCTGCTAAAAAAATACCATCTATATCTAATACAGTTTCATCTGAAAATTCTATTTTACTAATTCGTTTTTCGCCACTGATTTTTTTGATTTTTTTAGAATTCATATTAATTCCTTCTGTTCTGTATTGTGGAAGTTCTTTTCCATTTGATAATAAAGTTACTGATTTAGCTACTGGTAACAGTTCCATTGCTTCTTGAACAGCATAATTTCCATTTCCTATTACTCCTACATTTTTCCCTTTATAAAAAAATGCGTCACATGTAGCACAATAGCTTACTCCCTTTCCTTCAAATTCGCGTACTCCTTCTATTTTAGGTGCCATACGGTTTGTTCCTGTGGCCAATAAAACCACTTTAGACTCATATTCTGCTTTTCTTGTTTTTATTATAAATGTTTTTTCTACTTTTATTCCAACAACTTCTTCTGTCAATAATTTAGTTCCCAAGTTTTCAGCTTGTTTCCATCCATTTTCGAGTAATTGTTTACCCGTTATATTTAATTCTGTTCCGTAATAATTTTGTATTTGTTCTGTTTTTTCTAAAGCTCCACCATCTTTCCCTATAACAAGTGTTTTTAGGTTTGCTCTACTTGTATATAATGAGGCGGCTATTCCAGCTGGTCCTTTTCCAACAATAATTACATCGTACATAAGTTTTCCTTTCCGCTTAATCAATTAATTTTTCTTTCCATTCTTTTTCCTTAAATCCTACTAGTAATACTCCATCTCCTACTATAATAGGTCGTTTTACGAGCATTCCATTAG
>CALXJM010000083.1 GCA_944388625.1 uncultured Clostridia bacterium | reverse complement strand
ATAAAACTAACAGGAGTTCCTAATATTTGTATGGAAATGAATACAAAAGAATTATTTTTGGATATTTTAGATGAAATTAACACAGTTGCAAGAACAGCAAGACAGGAAGTAGAAGAAAAGTTTATTGCAACAATTGCTTGTAAAGCTGCTGTAAAAGCCAATATGAAATTAACTGAAGAAGAGGTAGATGAACTTATGAGACAAATACTAAAATTACCAAATCCATTTACTTGCCCTCATGGAAGGCCAACAGCTATCAAAATGAGTAAAGCAGAAATAGAAAAAAAATTCGCAAGACGCTAGGCTGAAAAATAATTACTTTTAGTATTAAATAAAAAATGGATTATTAAGCAAGGATGGGAAGATATGTGCAAACCTAAGGTAATTGTTATATGTGGACCAACAGCTTCACGGAAAAACAAATTTAAGTATAAATTTAGCACAAGAAATTGATGGAGAAATTGTTTCCTGTGATTCTATGCAGATTTATAAAGATATGAATATAGGAACGGCAACGCCAACTCAAGATGAAATGAGGGGAATAAAGCATTATATGATAAATTGCGTAGAACCAGAAGAAAGATTTAGTGTTTCAGACTATAAAAAACAAGCAGAAAAGGCAATTGAAGAAATATTAAAAAAAGGTAAAACTCCAATTGTAGTAGGAGGTACAGGACTTTATTTAAATTCTCTTGTAGATGGAATAGAATATCCAGAAATTGGGATAGATGAGGAATATCGCATAAAATTGAATAATAGAGCACAAGATGAAGGCTTAGACAAACTATATGAAGAAGCATATCAAATAGATCCAGATGCAATGGAAAAAATTAGTAAAAATGACAAGAAGAGAATTGTACGAGTGTTAGAAATTTACCATCAAACTGGAAAAACAAAAACACAGCAAGAAATTTTATCAAAAAAAAATGGAGTGCGATTTAATTATTATATTTTTGGATTGAACATAGAAAGAGCCGTGCTCTATGAAAGAATTAACAAAAGAGTAGATATTATGATAGAGCAAGGATTGATTGAAGAAGTAAAAGAATTAATGAAAAAGCATTTGCAAATAAAAACAGCCATGCAAAGCATTGGATATAAAGAAACAGTTGAATATTTAGAAAATAAAATAACTAAACAAGAAATGGTAGAGAAAATTAAGCAAGAAAGTAGACGATATGCAAAAAGGCAATTAACTTGGTTTAAAAAAAGAGATGGAATAATTTGGCTAAATGGTTTAGATAGCTCTAAAGAAAATATTAGAAAGATACTAGAAATCGTCAAAAATGAGAAATGCAAGGAGGTGTAAAGAAATAAGTGAATAGGAAACGTAAGGAAAATGAATTAAACCAAAAAGAAATTGTGCAAAAGCTTATGATTATACTAATTGTAATACTAATTGTAGCTTTTTCATATAGTGTGTATGCGCTAATTAAAAAGCCAGCAGATACAGCAAGTGTAAAAAATGGCACATTAGCTTTGGAAGAAAGTACAGTTCGGATACATTATACGTGAAGAAACTATAATTCAGGGAGAAAACTATAAAAATGGAATTATACAAATTAAAGCTGAAGGGGAAAGAGTTTCAAATGGAGCTGCAATTTATCGATATGCCAACAAAGACGAAGAAGCAATCAGACAAAAAATAGAAGAACTGGATCAAAAAATTAATGATGCTATGGATTCACAAGAAAATATATTTTCAGCAGACATAAAATTATTAGAATCGCAAATTGAAGAAAAATTAGATTTGATTCAACAAGAAAATGAATTAGAAAAAGTACAAGAATATAAAAAAGAAATTGCAGATATTATTACCAAAAAAGCACAGATTGCTGGTGAACTAAGTCCAGCAGGTTCATATATCAAACAATTGATAGATGAAAGAGCAACATACTTAAATCAAATAGAAAATTCGTCGGAGGAAGTATATGCACCAACCTCAGGAATTGTATCATATAGAATTGATGGATTAGAAAAAGTATTATTACCAGGTGATTTTTCTTATTTAAATATGGAATTTCTAGAAAATTTAAATTTAAAAACAGGACAAATAGTTGCAAGTAGCAATGAAATGGGAAAAATTATCAATAATTTTAATTGTTATATTGTTGTTAATTTAAATTCAGAAAGTGCGAAAGTAGCAGAAGTGGGAGACAGTGTTACAATTCGTTTATCTACTTTAGATGAAGTAGATGCTGAAATTGTTTATATAGCAGATGAAAAAGATGAATCTAAATTAATTGTATTTAAAATTAATTCTTGTGTAGAAAAATTAACAAGTTATAGAAAAATTTCAGTAGATGTTATTTGGTGGCAGGATACTGGTTTAAGAGTTCCAAACGAAGCTATCTTTTATGAAAATGATATTGCTTATGTAACTAGAACAAAGGGAGGATATCTGGATAAAATCTGGGTAAAAATTTTAAGGACTAATGGAGATTATTCTATTGTAGAAAATTATACTACAAATGAATTGAAAGAATTAGGAATAGAAGAAACTTCAAGCAAAAAAAATATTAGCATTTATGACGAAGTACTAGTAAAATAGACTTATAATTGAAAGGAAAAAGAGAATGATAAAAAGCATGACTGGATTTGGAAGAGGAATTTTAGAGAAAAATCAAAGATCATATAGCATAGAAATTAAATCAGTAAATCACAAATATAGTGATATTTCTATAAAAATACCAAGAGCAATTAGCTACTTAGAAGAAAACGTAAAACAAGAGCTTTCAAAAGTAATTTCTAGAGGAAAAGTAGAAGTGAGTATTGCTTTAGAGAATAATAGTAATATTGGAAGAGAAGTAAAATTAAATATGGAACTTGCAATAGAATATATAAAACAACTAAAAAAATTATGTCAAGCCACCGGTATAGAAGAAAACATAAATGTAGTAGAGATAGCTAAACTTCCAGAAATATTGTCTATTCAAAATAATGAACAAGATGATACTATTTCTGAAGAGCTAATGGAATGTTTACAAAAAGCTATACAAGAATTTTTAAATATGAGAAAAAAAGAAGGAGTAGCCATAGCAAAAGATTTACAAAAAAGAATCATTAATATTCAGGAAGAAATTTCTAAAATTTCTGAATATTCTACTGGACTTGTAGAAGAATATGTAGTAAAATTAAAAGAAAGAACAAAAGAAATGCTAAAAACAGATATTATAGATGAAGCAAG
>CALXJM010000082.1 GCA_944388625.1 uncultured Clostridia bacterium | reverse complement strand
ATTGGTAGAGCAACAGGAGAAAATAGAGCAGAAGATGCAGCAAAACAAGCAATTCAAAGTCCATTATTAGAAACATCCATCGAAGGTGCTAAAGGCGTTATCATAAGCATTGCAGGTGGAAGCGATGTAGGACTACATGAGGCAAATATTGCAGCTGAATTAGTCCAAAGAAGTGCAGATCCAGAAGCAAATATTATATTCGGAACAGTAACAGATGAATCTTTAGAAGATGAAGTTGTAATTACTGTTATTGCAACAGGGTTTGAAAACGAAGAAAAACCAGTATCAAGTGGAGTAGAAAATATAGTAAGCAGAGCATGGGACAAAAAAATTAATTCTTTTTCTTCCACAACAGAAACATCTACTTCACAAAATGACTTAGATATCCCGCCTTTTTTAAGAAAAAATAAAGGATTAGGAAAATAATGATAATATATATGAAAAAAGAGAAGAAATCGTCTACTTTTGTAGATGATTTCTTTTTTTGCTTCCCACGAAATGACAAATTTTTAAGCGAAGACAAAGTATAATAAAAGAAAAACGAAAGGGAAAAAATGACTATCTATTTGGACATTGTATTAATAGAAAATATTTTAATGAATTATATTATTCTATTTGCGACAGGAATTATTTATAAAACAAGAACAAAGATAAAAAATTTACTATTTTCTAGTTTTATAGGAGGAATTTATGCAATACTTTCTTTTACTACAGGACTAAGAATTTATGCAAGCATATTTTTAAAAATAATTTTATCAATTGCTATGGTGTATATTGCATTTAGACCAGAAAAAATAAAAACACTGTTTAAATTACTAATGCTTTTTTATTTAGTTTCTTTTGCATTTGGAGGAACTGCTTTTGCATTGCTTTATTTTATTAGACCACAGGATATTTTAATAAAAAACGGAGTATTAACAGGAACATATCCTATAAAAATTGCTTTTTTGGGAGCTATGATAGGATTTATTATTCTACAAATAGCCACAAAAGGGATTAAAAACAAATTAAGCAAAAAAGATATGTTTTGCGATATAGAAATTCAATTAGAAGATAAAAAAATATATACAAAAGCTATGATAGACACAGGAAACTTGCTAAAAGAACCAATTACCGGATTGCCTGTAGTCGTTATAGAAACAGAAGAGCTAAAGGATATGCTTCCGGAAAACATTATTGAAAATACAGAAAATATTATTAGTGGCAATTTAAAAGGAATAGAAGATAAATATATATTAAGATTTCGCATGATACCATTTACTTCTTTAGGAAAGCAAAATGGACTGCTTTTAGGAATAAAAGTAGATAAAGTAATAATAAAGAAAGAAGAAAATAGTCAAATAATAAAAAACGCAATGGTCGGAATGTACAACAAATCATTGACAAAAAGTAAGCAATATCATGCCTTAATTGGGCTAGATATGCTAGAAGGAGGAACAAATGAATTTATTACAAATGTTAAAGCTTAGTATCAACAACATTTATATTAGATACATCGAAAGGGAAGATGAAACTGAAATGTATTATATAGGAGGTAGTCAAATTTTGCCACCTCCACTATCTCAGGAAGAAGAGGAAGAAGCACTAAAAAAGTTAGCAAAAGGCCAACTAGAAATCAGACAAACTCTTGTTGAAAGAAATTTAAGATTAGTAGTATACATTGCAAAAAAATTTGAAAATACAGGAGTTGGAATTGAAGATTTAATATCTATAGGAACGATTGGCTTAATGAAAGCAATCAACACATTTAACACTGATAAAAACATTAAACTTGCAACATATGCATCTCGATGTATAGAAAATGAAATTTTAATGTATTTAAGGAGAAACAATAAAATTAAAGGAGAAATTTCAATTGATGAACCATTAAATCAAGACGGAGATGGAAACGAACTTCTTTTATCTGATATACTAGGAACAGATCCAGATATAACTTCTCGTGGGATTGAAGATGAAGTAGATAAAAAATTACTTAAAGCTTCAATTGAAAAGTTAAACAAAAGAGAAAAGAACATTATGGAATTAAGATTTGGCTTTATAAATGGGAAAGAAAGAACTCAAAAAGAAGTAGCAGATATGCTTGGAATATCTCAGAGCTATATTTCACGACTGGAGAAAAAGATTATTAATAAAATGAAAAAGGATATTATGAGCAAAACTGGATAAGCAAAATAAATGTCAAGAATAAAAACCTTTAATTTGGAAATAATGTAAATAAACATTATGAAAGAAAAAGGGGGTTTTTATTTGATTAACAAGGTGGAAATTTGCGGTGTTAATACTGCGAAATTACCTGTGCTAACAAATAAAGAAAAAAATGAACTATTAACTCGCATAAAAAAAGGAGATAAAGAAGCAAGAGAAATATTCACAAAAGGAAATTTAAGATTAGTACTTAGCGTTATACAAAGATTTGGAGGAAGAGGAGAAAATGCAGATGATTTGTTTCAAGTTGGTTGCGTAGGATTAATGAAAGCAATTGATAATTTTGATTTATCACTAAATGTACAATTTTCTACTTATGCTGTGCCAATGATTATAGGAGAAATTAGAAGATATCTAAGAGACAATAATCCAATTCGAGTAAGTCGATCGGTAAGAGATTTAGCATATAAAGCTTTACAAGTAAAAGAAAAATATATTACAGAAAAACAAAAAGAGCCAACAGTAGAAGAAATTGCTAAAGCATTAGGAGCAGAAAAAGAAGATATTGTAATGAGTTTAGATGCAATTCAAGACCCAATATCTTTGCAAGAGCCAGTTTATAATGATGGCTCAGATAGCATTTATGTAATGGATCAAGTAAGTGATAAGAAAAACACGGATGAAACTTGGGCAGAAAACTTGACAATAGCAGAAATTATGAAAAAGTTGAATGATAGAGAAAAAATGATTATTGCCAAAAGATTTTTTAATGGAAGAACTCAAATGGAAGTAGCAGAAGAAATCGGAATATCCCAAGCACAAGTATCAAGACTAGAGAAAAGCGCTATAGACCATATAAAGAAAATGTATAAATAATGCACATATGGAAGATAAAAAAACATATTATATAGTAGAAAAGATAATTGCCTGTTAGTGAAAAATAAAAATTTCCTAATAGGCAATTAGTCAAAAATGTTAAAACATTAATAAGGAGATGATACATATGGCCAAACAGGGATTGGATTTTAAACACAAAGAAGTGATTAACATTACAGACGGCAAAAGATTAGGATATGTACAAGACGTAACTGCCAATTTAGAAACTGGAGTTATAACTTCTATAATTGTTCCGGGCAATACAAAAGTGTTTAATTTCTTCGCTGGAGGAGGAGATATCGTAATTCCGTGGGAAAAAATAAAATGTATTGGTAATGATGTAATATTAATTGAAATGCCATAAGTAGGATATTTTCA
>CALXJM010000081.1 GCA_944388625.1 uncultured Clostridia bacterium | reverse complement strand
AAAGTAGGAATTGGAGATAGAATTGATGAAGTTGCAAAACAATTAAAAGAAGAAGCAGGAGATACTCCATTTATTACAGTATTTACTTTCGGAGAATATGGTTCAAAAGAACATGGAGCTAATACTTGTGGAGGTTTAATGCTTTCATTTACAGCATTTGGTAAATGAAGAGCTCTTGAAAGGAGAAAAGATAATATGAAAAATTTAATTGGCTATAATTGGAAAGACGCTTCAAATGGAGCGATAATCGAAGTTATTAATCCAGCAACTCAAGAATTAATAGATACTGTTCCAAACGTTACATTAGAAGATGTAGATGAAGCAGTGAAAGTAGCAAAAATAGAGCAAAAAAAATGGGCAGATACACCTATGCATAAAAGAGGAAGAATATTAGAAAAATTTGTAAACTTAGTAGAAGAAAATGCAGAAAGACTAGCGACATTATTGATGAAAGAAACAGGTAAGCCTATAAAAGAGGCACGTGCAGAAATTGGAAATACTCGTACATTTGTGAGTGGATATGTAGAAAGAGCAAAACACTTATATGGAGAGAGTCTTCCTGGAACAGCAGAAGTAGGACAAGAAAAAACAATGCAAATAACTACTAGAGAGCCAATAGGAGTAGTGGCTTGTATTATACCATTTAACTTCCCTTGTGATTTATTCGGACAAAAAGTACCATCTGCTCTAATTATGGGGAATAGTGTTATTGTTAAACCATCTAATTATAATCCACTAACTTTAATTGAATATGTAAAATTAATGATTGAAGCTGGAGTACCAACAGGAGCCATTCAAGTTTTAACAGGAGATGGACCAGTTGCAGGACAAGCATTAGCAGGGCATCCAGGAGTTCACTTAGTATCACTTACTGGAAGCACTGCTGCAGGAATGCAGACTATGGCAACCGCTTCTAAAAACTTAACTCATGTTATGCTAGAACTTGGTGGAAATGATGCATTTATATTTTTAGAAGATGGAGATATGGACTTAGCTATAAGTGAAACTGTATGGGGAAGATTATATAATTGTGGACAAGTTTGCTGTGCAAGCAAAAGATTTTTAATTCATAATTCCAGAAAAGCAGAATTTATAGAAAGAATGAAAGAAAAAATAGCAACACTAAAAGTAGGAAATCCTGCTGAAGAAGATACAGATATAGGACCATTAATTAATATAAATGCAGCCAAAAGAGTAGAAGAACAAGTAAATAAAACGATTGAACAAGGAGCTACTTTAGTCTGTGGAGGAAAAAGAGAAGGAGCCTATTACTCTCCAACAATACTAGATAATGTAACAAGAAATATGGATGTTGCTAAAGATATGGAAATATTTGGACCAGTTATTTCAATTATTGGATTTGATACAGTAGAAGAAGCTATAGAAATAGCTAATCAATCAGTTTATGGATTGTGTGGCTCTGTTATAACTAAAGATTATTCAAAAGGAATAAAAGTAGCAAATAAATTAGAAGTTGGAGGAGCTATTGTTAATGGCGCAAGTTTCTTCCGTTCAGCTGAAATGCCATTTGGAGGATGGAAACATAGCGGAATTGGAAATGAAGGAATTTCAACAACACTACAAGAAATGTCAAGATTAAAGACAATCGTATTAAAAAATGTATTATAACAGTTTATAGGAGGATGAAAAATGTCAACAAAGTTTGTATTAAATGAAACTTCATATTTTGGAAAAGGTGCTAGAGAAGAACTGGCACAAGAACTTAAAACAAGAGGATTTAAAAAGGTACTAGTTGTTACAGATAAATCTCTATATGAAGCAGGAGTTACTTCAAAAGTAACCGAGGTTTTAGAAAAAGCAGGGATTGAATATACTGTTTATTCAGAAGTAAAACCAAATCCAACAATTAGCAATGTAAAAAACGGTTTGAAAGTATGTAGAGAATTTGGAGCAGATGTTCTTGTTGCAGTAGGAGGAGGCTCTAGTATAGATACTGCAAAGTGTATATCTATAGTTATGACAAATCCGGATAGAGAAGATATTGTCTCTCTAAATGGTTTGTCAAATACAGTAAATAAAGGAATGCCACTTATTGCACTTCCAACAACAGCGGGGACAGCTGCGGAAGTAACAATAAATTATGTTATAACAGATGAAGAAAGAGAAATAAAAATGGTATGTGTAGACCCACATGATATACCAATAGTAGCAATTGTAGATTCTGAGTTAATGGCTTCAATGCCAAAATCAATTGCTGCCTCTACTGGAATGGATGCATTGACACATGCAATAGAAGGGTATATTACGAAAGGCGCTAACACTATGTCTGATATGTTCCATATGAAGGCTATTCAGCTTATATTTGAATATTTGCCATATGCAGTTAATAATAAATGCGAAAAGGCTATTGACAAAATGGGATTAGCACAATATATAGCTGGAATGGGATTTTCTAATGTAGGACTTGGAATTGTTCATTCTATGGCTCATCAATTAGGTGCTGTATATGATACACCACATGGACTTGCAAATGCAATTTTGCTTCCAACAGTAATGGAATTTAATGGAGAAGTTTGCTATGAACGATTTAGAGAAATCCTAATAGGATTAGGAATAAATGCAAAAGAATTTACCAAAGAAGAGGTAATAAAAACTTTTGTTGGAAAAATAAGAGAACTATCTGAAAAAGTTGGAATAACACAAACTGTAAAAGATACAGGAGCAAAATTAGAAGATTTAAATATGCTTGCTGAAAAAGCCATGGAAGATCCTTGCAAGCCAGGAAATCCAAGAGAAGTATCTAAAGAAGATTTCATTGAACTATATAAAAAAGCAATGTAAAAAACAAAAACACATAATTTTTAAGGTCATGCACTTTTCATTTTCACTACACATATACTTTTGTATAAGTGAAAATGGAGGTGCATTTTTTTGTTAGCTCTTTCTTTAACAGGCTTACTAGCATTCTTAAAATCTGCAATATTTGTAGTACGGATACATATCAAGTAACAACTTATTTCCAGAACCATTAAGCACAGCAGAGGAAAAAGAATGTTTAGAAAAATATAAAATGGGAGATGAAGAAGCAAGAAACATTTTAATAGAAAGAAATCTACGTTTGGTTGCACACATTGCTAAAAAGTATTCTTCTTCTAATGTAGGGAATGATGATTTAATTTCTATAGGAACTATAGGATTAATTAAAGGAATTAGTAGTTTCAAAGGAGAAAAAGGTGTTAGACTTGCAACTTATGCTGCAAGATGTATAGATAAATCAATGCTAACATCACGGAAGTATCATATAACATAAAAAGCGTACTGGAAAGTAAAACAAATATATCTAATACATTAGAAAATTCAACTTCTGAAAGAAGTTTCTATGAATAACTTATGATATGACTACCCTGTAAAAATTATTTATACAATTTGTACCAATATAGGTTTAAGATAGATATGTCACAGCAACATTGAAAATAAAATATTGAAAGAGAGTACCAAAAATGATATTGTTT
>CALXJM010000080.1 GCA_944388625.1 uncultured Clostridia bacterium | reverse complement strand
GTACAGAGTAGTCATATTAGGTATTTCAAACTATATATTTATCAATAAAGTGTGACATATGTTTGACAAACCTACATTCTATTTAGTAAAATTTAAATATAATCTATTGACTTTTCTATTAAATTTTGCTATGATTAAAAAGTCAATTGCGGGAATAACTCAGTTGGTAGAGTGCAACCTTGCCAAGGTTGATGTCGCGAGTTCGAGTCTCGTTTCCCGCTCCAAATTAAAGAAAATTTAGTACTAAATTTTCTTTAATTACATATTATATATTAATATATCTGGCGCTATAGCCAAGTGGTAAGGCACGAGTCTGCAAAACTCTGATCCCCGGTTCAAATCCGGGTGGCGCCTCCAATTTAACTGTCCCCAAAAGTTTAGCACTTTTGGGGACAGTTAAATTTATTAGCTTTTCCTCAAGCTTTAATCAAACTGCGTTTGCCAACTCTTATCATTATATGATTTAAAACACATTTCAATTTGTTCTTTGCTTGTTTTTTCTTCTGCTAAATTGTTTGGTATTTCATTTAAAGCAAAATATTTTATTTCTGTTGTTTCTATATTTTCCTTAAACTCTCCTCCTATAATATCACATAAAATAAATACTTTACATACCGAATACGCATATATTGGTTTATTGTGTTTATTTCTGTCTTGTATAGCAATTACTTTTATTGCTTTTACATCTAATCCTGTTTCTTCTTTAACTTCTTTTATTGTGTTTGATTTAACACTCTCTAATACATCACACCATCCTCCAGGCAATGACCAAGTATCGTTATTTTCATGTACTAATAATATTTTGTTATCTTTAAATATTACTGCTCTTGTATCTATTTTAGGTGTTTGGTAGCCAGTTTCATTACAGAATAAATCTTTTACTTTTTCTATGCTTAAATCTGTTTTTTCTGCTAACATTTCGGCTGATATTTCTCTTAATCTTTCATATCTTTCTATATCATATACATTGTCTGTATAAGCTAGTCCAGATTGAGCTAAACTTTGAATTTCTATTGCCCATTTTAACCATTTTTCCAATCACTATCATCTCCATAAATTGATATTTGTAGTTACGATTATACCATATTAAAGCTAAATAATCTAATATTTTTACATTGGTATAACTAACTTATTTATTTTGCTTTTAACATATTTTTGCAATTTTTCCATAAATATATTAGGCTCTATTTCTTTTTTTGCTACCATGTCTAGTCCTTTTTCCCAGCTTGCTGTTAATTCTGGATTTAACATGTCTGGTATAGATTTTTGTACTATATCATAAACGGCTTCTCCTTTTATAGTTGGAGTAATAATTTGTGTTTTACTATTAATTCCTATATATTGAATTCTTTCTAATTTTTTAATAATTTCTGATCTGGTAGCACTAGTTCCAATCCCTGCTCCTTTAATTTGCTCTCGTAATTCCTCGTCTTCAATTAGTTTGCCTGCGTTTTCCATTGCTAGTATAATTGAACCTGAATTGTATCTACTAGGTGGATTTGTTTCTGCATCTTTAATTTCATAATTTAAGATTGTAATTTCTTGATCTTTTTTAAGTTTTTTCAAAATGTCTAGTGAGTTTTCTTCTTTTTGTTCTGTTTCACTTTTGTTTTTCCAAACAGATAAATAACCTTCTTTTGTACAAACTTTTCCACTAGTTGAGAATGTTTCTTCTTCTACATTAATTGTAATAGAAATTTTGTTAAATTCTGCAGATGGATAAAAAATAGCTAAAAATCTTTTTACTATAATTTTATAAATATTTCTTTGTAATTCTGTGATTTTATCTAAATTTTCAAGTCCCTGCCCTGTTGGAATAATTGCATAATGGTCTGTGATTTTGCTATCATTTACATATTTCGTTTTTATTAAATTAGTAGAATATTTTTCTTCTATCATTTTTTTTATGATTTCTTGCACTTCTTCATCTTTATAGTTTTTAGTTAATCCATTTAAATTTTTCGTTATTTCTTTAGCAACAGCAGTTGATAATACTCTAGCATCTGTTCGGGGATATGTTACTAATTTTTTTTCATATAATGTTTGGATAATTTCTAGTGTTTCATCTGGCTTTATTTTAAATCGTTTCGTACATTCATTTTGAATTTCTGCTAAGTTAAATAGTAATGGCGCATTTTCTTTTTGTTTTGTTTTTTTTATTTCTGTAATTATTGCTTTTTTCCCTTGTAAAGATCTAATAAACTCTTTTGCATCTTCTTCTTTTTTAAATCCGTTTTCATTATAAAGCCTAGGAGAATTATACATTTTGGAATTTTCAGTTACTTTCCATTCTGCTTTAAATGAGGAATTTTCCTCTCCAAATTTTCCTATGACTTTATAGTATTTTGTTTTTACGAAATTTTTTATTTCTCTTTCTCTTGAAACAATCATCCCAAGTACACATGTCATAACTCGCCCAATAGAAATTACTATTTTATCTTCATTGACTTGTTTTGCAATTCTTCGTCCAAAAATAATAGATAACAATCTTGAAAAGTTTATTCCAATCAAATAATCTTCTTTTGCTCTTAAATATGCTGATTCAGACAAACTATCATACTCAGATAAATCTTTTGCATTCTGTATTCCTTTTAAAATTTCTTCTTCTGTTTGAGAATCGATCCATACTCTTTTTTTTATTTTTCCTTTTACTTGTATCATCTGGTCTACTAAACGATAAATATATTCTCCCTCTCTTCCAGAGTCTGTGCATACATAAATAGTATTTATATCGTCTCTTGTGAGTAAACTTTTTACTATATTAAACTGTTGCTCCACACTAGGTATAACTTCATATTTATATTCTTTGGGCATAAATGGAAGGGTATCTAATCTCCAATATTTTAAATTTTCATCGTATTTTTCTGGATAAGACATAGTTACTAAATGTCCTACACACCAAGTAATAACATAGTTTTCTGCTTCTAAAAATCCATTTTTCCTTATAGTATTAATTTTTAGTGCTTTTGCAAATTCCATTGCTACACTTGGTTTTTCTGTTATTAGTAAATTTTTTGCCATGCCATTCATTTCCTTTTTTCTTATCTTTTATCAAATTCTAGCATTTCTTTTTTGGGTTGTCAAACCTAAAAAAGAATATCAATTATTATAAAATTGCAATAATTGCTATTATTTTTGTGATATAATTATTACATAATTTAACAAAAATTAGCAAAAAGAGGTTTATTATGAATTTTCCAGAGTTACTCTCTCCTGCGGGAGATTTTGATTGTTTAAAAGCTGCTATCCAAAATGGTGCTGATGCAGTTTACTTAGGTGCTTCTGCTTTTAGTGCTCGTGCTTCTGCCCATAATTTTGATTTACCCTCCTTACAAGAAGCTATTTATTATTCTCACATAAGAGGTGTAAAAGTACATTTGACATTAAATACTTTATTAAAACAAAATGAATTTGAAGATGCTATATCTCTTGCTAAAACTGCTTATAATTTTGGTATAGATGCTATTATTGTTCAAGATTTAGGTCTTGCCAATTTTTTAATAAA
>CALXJM010000079.1 GCA_944388625.1 uncultured Clostridia bacterium | reverse complement strand
TTCTTTTATCTTATTTTTTCTTTGTTTATATGGTATTGTAGAAAAGTCATTTAAAAGTATATTATTTACCATGGTTAGTACAGAAATATTATATGTTTTTTCAAAATCTTCATCTTTATTAAATTGCTCTATATATTTTTTTACAGAATTTAAAAAAATTTCTGCATCGTGTTTTGTTGTACTATCTTGTTTTTGCGTTACTGAACTAGTATTTTTTCTATAATGGTATCCATATATATTATAATGACTAATTGTTTTTGCTTTTTCTAATGCTAGTAAATGAAATATTGTATCTGGCGCTTTTCTTACTCCTTCTATGAATTTTAAATCATTTTCTGTTATAAATTCTTTTTTATATAGTTTTCCCCAAACAACAGAAACATTACAATCTGTTGGAAAATATTTTGTTAATCCTTTTCCTATATTTTGCAATTGTAGTTCTCTTTGATCTAATTTACTTAGAATTCCATCTTTTATATAAAATTTATTTTTAACTTGTTTTTCTTTATATTCAACATAACAATCATAAACAATAATATCCGAATTATCTCCTTGTTCTATCTTTTTATATAATTTTTCAAGAGTATCTAGTTCTAACCAATCATCTGCATCTACAAAAGCTATCCATGGAGATTTTGCAAGCTCAATTCCTTTATTTCTTGCTGCTCCCTCACCTTTGTTTTCTTGTTTAAATATATATATTCTATGATCTTTCTTTTCGTATTCTTTACACAATTGTTCTATTTCTGTTTTACTCCCGTCTAAAATTAATATTATTTCTATTTTTTTAAATGTTTGGGATATAATACTATCGAGTGCTTTTTGCAAATATATTTTAGGTGGGTTATATATTGGCATTATTACACTAATATTAGCATTCATTATTATAATCTCCTTATATAATTTTTTTCATTATATTATTCTTGTTGTAAAAAGTCAATTTACTGCAAAACTTAGCAATTGACATTTTTTTATTATTATAATATGATTTTAGAGTAAAGGAGGAAAATTTATGTTAAAAATAAATGATGATATTTATTATGTAGGAGCTATTAACCCTGCACTTAGAGTTTTCGACATTATAATGAAAACAGAGTATGGAACTACGTATAATGCTTATTTAATTAAAGATGTGAAAAATGTTCTAATTGAAACTGTTCATGAAAAATTTTTTGATGAATATTTAGAAAGCATTGAAGAAATTATTCCTATTGAAAAAATTGATTATTTAATCTTAAATCATACTGAACCAGATCATACAGGAAGTGTAAGAAAATTATTAGAAAAAAATCCTAATATTACAATTATTACTACTATGGCTGGTAAAAATTTTGTTTCTAATATTTGCAATATGGATTTTAGTTCTCAAGTTGTAAAAGATGGAGATATTCTAAACATAGGAAGCAGAAGCCTAGAATTTATTGTTGCTCCATTGTTACATTGGCCAGATTCAATGTTTACTTATTCAAAGAGCGACAAAATTTTATTTTCTTGCGATTTTTTGGGTACTCATTATGCCGAGCCAAAAATATTTGATAAATATGTAAAATACCCAGAAAAATATGAAGAATCTCTTCTTTACTATTTTAATGCCATTTTTGGACCTTTTAAACCTAATGTACTTTATGGATTATCTAGGATAGAGAATTTAGATTTAAGTACTATCTGTCCAAGCCATGGGCCTATTTTACAAGAAACATTTCCTCATGTTATAAATCAATATAAAACATGGGCTTCTGAGATAAAACTTCCTAATAAAAAAGTAACTATTTTTTATGTGTCTGCCTATGGCTATACTAAAAAGCTTGCAAATTTTGCAAAAGAATTTTTAGAAAAAAACGGCATAACAGTAGAAATATTTAATGTTATTCATAGCGATATTTCAGAAATAATTTCTTCTATTCATAGTTCTGATGGTATTTTAGTTGGTTCTCCGACTATTAATCGAGACGCTTTAAAACCCGTTTGGGATGTTCTATCTTCAATTGATGCTATTTCAAATAAAGGTAAACTTTGCGGAGTGTTCGGTTCGTATGGTTGGTCTGGCGAAGCCGTTCCTATGATAAAGCAAAGATTAGAAAGTTTAAAATTAAAAGTTTTAGACGATGGTGTGAAAGTTTTATTCAATCCTAATAAAGATGACATGATAAAAATGGAAGAATATATAAACAAATTTGTGCAAATGATATAAACCGTGAGTATGCAATAAGGAAAAGTTCAAGCAAAATTTACTTTCTTTTGCTTGAACTTTTTATTGTATACATTTTTATGCAATAAAGTCTGAGTTTACTATATTAACCCTTTCTAAGCAAGTAGCATATGTTTTGCGTTTACTTTGAAGAAGAATTTAGCAATTCTAAAACTTTTTCATTTTTTTGCATTTCTGGTGTTGCAAATTCTATGGCTTTTTTATCTTGCTTTATTGCTTCCATTACCACTTCTTCATCATTTCTGAGTTCTCTACTTACATATTTAAGTATAATTCCCTTATTTTTTACTGCTTCTAACACTACCTCTTTATCATTTCTAAGTTCCTGAGAAGCATAATATAAAATTTGTCCATTTTGTTTTACTCCATATAGCATAATTTCTCTATCTGCTTTTAAATTATCACTTGCATAGCAAATTGTCCAAGGTTCTTTTTTTACAGCTTCAAATACAGCCTCTTTATCATCCTTTAAACGATTACTCGCAAAAATTAAAGAGCCCGCATAATTATGAATTGCTTCTAGAACTAAATCCTTATCATCTTTTAACTCTTCTGTTGCAAACTCTAATAATTTTCCATCTTCTCTAACTGCATTTATTAAAAGCTCTTTATTATTTGCATTTTGTTTTACTTC
Organism: uncultured Clostridia bacterium; assembly: GCA_944388625.1. Lineage (GTDB taxonomy): Bacteria > Bacillota > Clostridia > TANB77 > CAG-508 > CALXJM01. The sequence continues at coordinate 804 of CALXJM010000079.1, read as the reverse complement.
CTCTTGTGTTATCATCTTTCTACCTTCTTTATTTTAATAAATCTTTCCCATTTTTTAAATAGTCATATCCTGAAAAAATGGTAGCTATAACCGCTAAAATCATAAATAAAGTAGCCACTAAATTAAGTCCAAAAGCAAAGCCATGCAAACTTCCTGTAAAGCATTCTGCAAATGGCTGTATATCTATATATGCTAAAATAATAGCTATCATCTGTGTAACTGTTTTTAATTTTCCCCAAACACTTGCAGCAATTACTTTTCCTCCCTTTTCTACAGCAATTAGTCTATATCCAGAAACAATAAATTCTCTTGCCAATACAATAATAGGAATCCAAGCTGGTAATTTTTGCATTTCTACTAATAAAAGCATGGCAGATAAAACTAATATTTTGTCCGCAAGCGGATCTAAGAATTTTCCAAATGTAGTTATTTCATTTCTCGATCTTGCTATGTACCCGTCCAATTTATCTGTAATAGATGCTATTATAAAAATAATATTAATTAGTATATAAGTAAGTGGAATTCCTAAAATTTCTGTTTTTAATGGAATGAATGGAATACACACCATAATTGGTACTAAAATTATTCGGACAATAGTTAATTTATTAGCTAAATTCATTTCTACCTCCTATTTTGTACGATATCAATAATATCTACAATATAATCACCTATAATTGGCAAATTTAATTTTACAATTTTTTGAAGGATATATATAATAATAGCTGTTATAAGGGTAAAACCAATTCCTACTCCTATTCCTTTAGCTATTCCTGCTAAAATATTACGAATAAGAATTTGCTTTTT
>CALXJM010000078.1 GCA_944388625.1 uncultured Clostridia bacterium | reverse complement strand
ATCATTTTATCATATTTTCTGGTATTTCCTACTTTTATTTTTTATATTAGGTGTGACATATCTATTGTAAACCTATAATTCATAATTCGCAAATAATGTTCACTCTATAGACACAATCACAAAATATAATATATAATAATATAAATAATATGCTGTGAATTATGCAGCAGAAAGGAATATAAAAATGAGCAATAAAACAATACTTGTTGTAGATGATGAATCTAGAATGCGAAAATTAATTAAAGATTTTTTAGGAGTAAAAGAATATAATGTATTAGAAGCAGAAAACGGAGAAAAAGCATTAGAAATTTTTAATATAGAGAAAGAAAAAATTAATTTAATTTTGTTAGATGTTATGATGCCTAAATTAGATGGCTGGTCTGTATTAAGACAAATAAGACAAACCTCAAAAGTACCTATTGTTATGCTAACAGCTAGAGGCGAGGAACAGGATGAGCTATTTGGCTTTGAATTAGGAGTAGACGAATATATTTCTAAGCCATTTAGTCCCAAAATTTTAGTAGCTAGAGTAGAAGCTATTTTAAATAGAGCATATGGAAAAGATACAGAAGTAAAGAATTATGATGGAATTGCTATTGACGAAATGGGAAGAACTGTTTCTGTGGATGGAAAAAAAATAGAAATGAGTTTAAGAGAATATGAATTACTAAAATACTTAGTAGATAACGAAAATATTGCCTTATCTAGAGATAAAATACTAAATAATGTATGGAACTATGATTACTATGGAGATTCAAGAACAATAGATAGTCACATAAAAAAGATTAGGCATAAACTAGGTAAAAAAGGAAAATATATTAAAACAATTCGAGGAATCGGATATAAATTTGAAACCAAATAAAAGGAGCAAATTATGGGCACGAAATTAAAATCAATTCGAACAAAATTATTTTTAACATTAGTTGTTGTAGTAATTGTTATCATTATTTTTCTAATTGCTCTCAATAATTTTGTGCTAGAAACATTTTATCTATTTTCTAAGCAAAGAACTTTAATTAATACATATAAAACTATCAATAGTTATTATAATAACGAGATAGAAAATGTAGATATAGAATTGGAATTGGAAAAGATAGCATTTCAAAACAGTTTTGATATTATGATACGTGGAAATAATAACACTAGCATATATACATCTAATAAAGACTTTTTAAGTAGTTTAGGGCAAATTACAAGTAGTGAAACTTATATAGAAAATATAAAAGAAAGCATACTTTATTCTAAAAATAATATAGTGGTAAGAAAATTACAAGATAATAAAAATGGTTTAAATTTTATCTTACTAACAGGTAGATTAGACAATTCGTATACTTTATATATAAGAATGCCAGTATCATCTATTCGTGAAAGTGTAAAGATATCAAATAACTTTTTATATTTAGTAGGAAGCTTTACTATAATTGTTGGTGGATTTGTAGTATTATACATATCAAAAAAATTCACAGGACCAATTGTAGAATTAAACGATATCGCAAAAAGAATGTCCATATTAGATTTTAGTAAAAAATTTCGTATTACTGATGCAGATGATGAAATTAATGAACTTGGAAAAAGCATGAACAAAGTATCTGAAAAATTAGAAAATACAATTAATCAACTAAAAAGGAATAATAATGAACTAGAAAGAGATATTGAAAAAAAATCTAAAATTGACGAAATGAGAAAACAATTTATTTCTGATGTATCACATGAATTAAAAACACCAATATCAATTATACAAGGATATGCAGAAGGATTAGTAGAAAATGTTGCAACTGACGAAGAAGCAAAAAAATTATATGCAGAGGTTATTCTAGATGAAGCTAACAAAATGGATGTTTTGGTAAAACAATTACTAGAGTTAATGAAATTGGAATATGGAAAAAGAGAATTTAACAATACAAACTTTAATATAGTAGAGTTAATTCAAGATGTTATAAAAAGAAGCAAAGTTTTGCAAGAACAAAAGGAAGCAGAAGTACAGTTCAATTTTAAAGAACCAGTTTATGTTCATGCGGATAATTTTTACATAGAACAAGTTATGACAAATTATTATACTAATGCAATTAAACATGTAGAAAAAGTTGAAAACGAAAAGAAGATTCAAATAAATATACAAGAAAATAAAGATAAAATTAGAATTAGTATATTTAATACAGGAGAAAATATTCCAGAAGAAGAAATGCAAAAAATTTGGAACCGTTTTTATAAAATTGATTCTTCAAGAAACAGAGAAAATGGAGGAAGCGGAATAGGATTATCTTTAGTTAAAGCAATTATGAATAATTATGGAAATGATTATGGAGTTATTAATCAAAAAAATGGAGTAGAATTTTATTTTGAACTAGACAAAGGAAGAACAGAAGAAGAATTACAACCTTAAATTTATTGCAAATTAACATTTATTTGTAAGAAATACCAGATTAAGACATACAAATCTTTATATAAAATTGATTTGTGTGTCTTAATTTTATATATGCATTATTAAACATTTTACCTAGTAAAAATAAAAAATAATAATCATAAATCATTCAGAATTTATTCACAAGAAAGACATATGTGAAATATAAAATAAGAACCATAGAAAGGAGGTAAAAAATGTTAACAACCCAAGAAATAACAAAATAGAAAAAAGGAGGAATGCCTATACGAAATAAACTTAAAATTGAAATAGATAGATTAAAAAGAGAGGAGATGAGGCCTATAAGATATTTAAAACAATAGGATTAGTTAATAAAATAAATAAACTCATACAAATAAAAAGAAAGGAAGATGCCTATACGGAACTGAAAAATAAAACCAAATAAACCCCATGATTCAAGAGAAAGCTAACTGCTTTCTCTTTTTTGATGCATGGAGAAAGCTAATTTTAAATATATAAATGAGAAAAAAATATGTAGAAGAACCAACGACAAAATGTGATTAAAAATAGTTGCAAAGCTAATAAACATATGCTAAAATGTATAAAAGTATTAAGAACCTTAACTGGCGAACACTGTTCGCCCCTACAAAATTACAACAGAATTAATATTAGAGACAAACAATAACCAGAAGAGCAATCGTAGGGGAGAACAATGTTCTCCCGCTCTTCGGAGGAATTGCTAAAATAAAATCAAAATAACAGCAATAATGCTAACTGGCGAACACTGTTCGCACATACAGAATTACAACAGAATTAATGTTAGAGACAAACAATAACCAGTAGAGCAATCGTAGGGGAGAACAATGTTCTCCCGCTCTTCGGAGGAATTGCTAAAACAAAACCGAAATAACAGCATTATGTGAAAAGCCTGCGTCCTCCAAGGCGTTAAAGAAAGAGGAAAAAGCAAAAAAAGCAAACACACTAAAATGCAGAAAAAGAAATAAATCCACAAGGTCGGACTCGTTTTTCCCATAAAGACTGTTATTTCTAGAAAATAAAACAGGCACAGCACCTGTAGGGGCGAACATCGTTCGCCCGCCCTTCAAAGAAACCGCTATAAAAAAACAAAATAAAAGGAGGAACAAATGAAAAAAATAAAAACTACAAAAGGAATAACGCTAATAACCCTAGTAATAACAATAATAATATTATTAATACTAGCAGGAATCACACTAAACGTACTATGGGGAGAAAAAGGAATAATAAATCAGGCAGAAAGAGCAAAAATAACAAACGAACTAGCAACATACAAAGAGCAATTAGACATGTTCGTAAAAGAAAAAACAATAGAAGACCAAACCTATGAAGAAGAAAGTCTAACAGCAGGCAAAACAGAATTACAGTACAACACGAAAAAAGAAGAAGGAGGAAACATAAAAACAGTAATACCTGG
>CALXJM010000077.1 GCA_944388625.1 uncultured Clostridia bacterium | reverse complement strand
ATGGTTGTATATCTTTTAATATACTATCTACATAAATAATATTATTGTTCTTATCTAGTACTTTAATATTAGGAAATGTCTTCAAAATTTTTTCGTCTGTAAAAACATTCTCTCCTAAGTAACGCATAAAATCATTGTCATATAGTTCAGGCGTTTGTATGGTGTATCGGTTTCCTTCTTTTAATTCTAAATCATAATTAATGACAAGGCGAGTAAAAAATATTTTTAAAGCAATTCCTGTAATGATAGCATCTAATATGATGATAATAATTCCAGTAATCGTCACAGTTTTTAAATATTTATTAGGAATTTTATCAATTAGTTTGTCTACTTTTGGGTTAAAATACGTCATTAAAAATATAGCTAGCACTCCCCAAAAAAATGAAAATGCAATACAAATCCTTCCGTTTATGTTAAAAGCCATACCTGAATAGTCCCACCATTTAATGTGAAAAATTAATTCTCCTAGGAGGCTTACCATATATTCTACTATGGAACCTATAATAAATCCCCCGAAAAATAAACTAAAATTATTTTTCTTAAATCTGTTTAAAGCCGGAATCATAATTACGGCTCCTAAACCATAAATAGAACAAAATGGTCCATATAAAAAGCTTTGTCTACTTTCTAGAACTCCTTTTGTAACAAGCCCATATACTGTTTCTATAATGAATCCAACTATACTATAAATAAAAAAATAATCAAATAATCTCCCTATGGTTACTCCACCAATAGTAAATTTTTTCTTTTCTTTTCCCATATTTCCTCAATTCTATTTATTATTAATATTATATACTAATTTCAATTATTTTCAAGTAATTTTATAAATTTACGTTTTTTTCATTTTTCTTTGTTCTAATACATAGTATTACTATATATGGTTTTATATTTTCTGTCAAGATATACATCTTGGAGGTGATACATTGTTTATAAAAAGTATAAAAATAAAAAGACATTTTTATTTTTATTTTGTGCTGATTGCATCTATTATTCTATTTTCTAGTGTTTCACTTTCTCTTCAAATAAGTTCTAAAAGTGTAGGTGAAAACTCTTATATTAAGTGGATAGATTTTACTCCTACATCGAATGCATTGATAGAAACGGCTAATTTAGATATTCGTTCACATAATAATCAAGAACAAATAACTTATAATTGGATTGAACTTTTATCTTACTTAGCTTGCAAATATGGTGGAAATTTTTCTTTATATAAGACATCTGATTTAAATGATTTAATAAATAAGTTACAAGATGGAAATACCATTGAAGAATTAACAAAAGATTTAAAATATTATTCTTATTATTTTGAAAGTTACTCTGCCATTTTAGGAGAATTTATTGGAGAATATGAAATTCAAAATACTTCTAAAGTTTTTGAAAAAAAGTATGGAATAAAAGCTTTTTGTCCCATTGCTAAAAACTATAATTTTAGTCATTATGATGATTTCGGTGCATCTCGTTCTTATGGTTACCAAAGGAAGCATCTTGGTAATGACTTAATGGGAGGTATTGGTACTCCAGTTATCGCAGTAGAATCCGGCTATGTAGAAGCTATTGGATGGAATCAATATGGTGGTTGGAGAATAGGAATTAGAAGTTTTGATAAAAAAAGATATTACTATTATGCCCACCTCAGAAAAGATCATCCATATGCAGAAGATATGTATGAAGGTAAAATTGTAAAAGCAGGAGATGTAATTGGCTACCTTGGTATGACTGGCTACAGCACAGAAGAAAATGTTAATAATGTTAATGTCCCCCATCTCCACTTTGGCATGCAAATTATTTTTGACGAATCTCAAAAGGATGGAACTAATCAGATTTGGATTGATGTATATCAGATTATTGAATTTTTGAAAAAAAATAAGTCTGAAGTTTATATTGCAAATCAAGAGACAAAAGACTTTGAAAGAGTATATGACATGATGGAGCAAAATGTATATGATTAGGACATATACATTTTACAAATCCACTTATTGCAAATCTAAAATTGCTTTCGCTCTATCTATATCTTGCTTTGTAGCATCTGCAACATCTGATAGTGCATAATTATATCCCAGATTTTGCCATTTATATTTTCCCATACTATGATAAGGAAGTAGTTCTACTTTTTTTACTCCATTTAATGTTTTTAGAAATTCCTTTAATCTTAGTAGATCTTCTTCATCATCTGTAATTCCTGGTACAATAACTTGTCTTATCCACATAGGAATATGATTGTCACTTAAGTACCTTGCAAATTCCAATTCTAATTTGTTTGATGTTCCTACTAATTCTTTACATTTTTCGTCATCAATGTGCTTTATATCAAGCAAAACTAAATCTGTTAAAGATAATAACTTTTTTACATCTTCTGTAATTCTTACCATCCCTGAAGTATCAATTGCTGTACGAATCTCTGCTTTTTTTAATTTTTCAAACAGGGTAATTAAAAATTCCACTTGTAATAAAGGTTCTCCACCAGTGGCTGTAAAGCCACCCCCATTTGGCTCTAAAAAATGTTTATAGCGTATAATTTTATTTATAATTTCATCCACGCTCATAATATTACCTGTATTTTGGTTCCAAGTATCTCTATTGTGGCAATATTGGCATTTAAGCATGCATCCTTGTAAAAATAAAACAAATCGAATTCCCGGTCCATCTACCGTTCCCATTGTTTCAATTGAATGCACTCTAGCATAGTTTTTTCTATCAAATGATTCCATAACTTTTCTTCCTAATTGACTATAAAAGGCTGTTTTTAAACAGCCTTCTATATTTAATTTTATTCTTAAATTCTTTCTTGAATAGTTCTATTGATTACATCTAATTGTTGTTCTCTTGTTAGTTTAATAAAGTTTACAGCATAACCAGAAACACGAATTGTAAGTTGAGGATATTTTTCTGGATGTTCCATAGCATCTTCTAATAAGCTTCTATCAAATACATTTACATTAATATGATGCCCACTATTTTCAAAATATCCATCCAAAATATTTACTAAATTATCAATCCTTGCATTTTCTGTTTTGCCCAAAGTATTTGGAGTAATTGCAAATGTATAAGAAATTCCATCTTCTGAATATTCATATGGAAGTTTTGCAATTGAATTTAGTACAGCTAAAGCTCCATTAGTGTCTCTTCCATGTAATGGATTAGCTCCTGGTCCAAATGGTTCTCCTGCTCTTCTTCCATCTGGTGTATTTCCTGTATTTTTTCCGTAAACAACATTTGAAGTAATTGTCAAAATGGATAATGTATGTTTTGAATTTCTATAGGTATGATGTTTTTGCAATTTGTGTAAAAATGTTTTTACTAAAGATGTTGCAATTTTGTCTACTCTATCATCATCATTTCCAAATTTAGGGAAATCGCCTTCTACTTCGTAGTCTATAACTAGTCCATTTTCATTTCTAATTGTTTTTACTTTAGCATATTTTATAGCTGATAGTGAATCTGCTACTACAGAAAGCCCTGCAATTCCACAAGCCATAGTTCGAATAATATCTTTATCGTGTAAAGCCATTTCTAATGCTTCATAAGAATATTTATCATGCATATAGTGAATTGCATTTAAAGCTTTGATATAGATTTTTGCAACATAATCCATCATAGTATCAAATTTTTCCATTACTTCATTATAGTCCAAATATTCAGAAGTAATTGCTTCAAATTTTGGTGCTATCTGTTTTCCTGAATTTTCATCTCTACCACCATTAATAGCATATAATAAAGTTTTAGCTAAATTTGCTCTTGCTCCGAAAAATTGCATTTGCTTGCCGATTTTCATGGCAGAAACACAACATGCAATACCATAGTCGTCTCCTAATGTTATTCTCATCAAATCATCATTTTCATATTGAATAGACGATGTTTGTATAGAA
>CALXJM010000076.1 GCA_944388625.1 uncultured Clostridia bacterium | reverse complement strand
AACAATGTTCTCCCCTACGGTTGCTCTACTGGTTATTGTTTGTTTCTAATATTAATTTTGTTGTGATTTTGTAGGGGAGAACAGTGTTCGCCAGTTAGCATTATTGCTGTTATTTCGATTTTGTTTTAGCAATTTCTTTGAAGCGCGGGCGAACAATGTTCTCCCCTACGGTTGCTCTACTGGTTATTGTTTGTCTCTAATATTAATTCTGTTGTAATTTTGTAGGGGCGAACAATGTTCGCCCCTACGAGTCTCTGCTTATTTCGGTTTTGTTTTAGTAATTCCTTCGAACTGGCTGGAGAACGATGTTCTCCCCTACGATTGCTCTTCTGGTTATTGTTTGTCTCTAATATTAATTCTGTTGTAATTTTGTAGGGGCGAACAGTGTTCGTCAGTTAAGGTTCTTAATACTTTTATACATTTTAACATATGTTTATTTTAGTTGCAACTACTTTAATATATTTCTATCAATTTTCATTTTCCTCTTCTGATTCTTCTATTTCCCTGCCGTAGTTATTTATTGGTATTTGTATATCATCTATTATTTTTTCTTGTTTTTCATCTTCCTTCTGTCCTTTATTATCCATTGCTTTATTAATAAAAGAACTTATTTTTTCAATAACTTCTGGTACGTAGTCTACTAGTTTATCTAATGTAGAAATATGATCAATTGGCAATAATTTTACATTTTTCTCTTGTACTATTAAAAAAGCTACTGGATTGATATTCACTCCTGCTCCACTGCCTCCACCAAATGGCAATCTATATTGAATAGCTTCTTCTTTTTCTCTTTTCGTGTATTCATCAATTGTTTCTCCTTTAAATTCACTTCCTCCTGCTGCAAATCCAAAACATACTTTAGAAATTGGTATTATTACAGTTCCTTCCTTTGTTTCGATAGGCTCTCCTATAATTGTATTTACATCTATCATATCTTGTATGCTATTCATAGCAGTTATCATTAATCCTTCTATTGGATGTTCGCTCATTTTTTCTTTTTCTTCCTTTCCTTAAAAAGATATATATTATATTAATAATATGTACCAATTTTAGGGAGATTATACAGCTTGTTTCTATTTTTATAAAATTTCTATTTTCATATAATGGATTAATTACATAAAAATAGTTTTCTCTTTTACATTTATTTGCAAATTTGCTTAGTAATATTGCAATTATTGTTGATATTATTGGTACTAAATAAGTAGTTAATAAAACATTTTCCGTATCAAGTTCTATTTTTAGTTTTAGCTTTTCTATTTTTAATCTCATTTTTTTTGAATACTTAATTATGTCTTTCAAATTTATATTTAATTCTTTTAAATTCATTTCTTTAATTTTCATTGCTGTTTTACTATGTGATGCTTTTTTTATTATTTTATGCATTTTAGGAGTATCCATTTTTTTTCTATCAATTTGTATTTCAAATAATTTTAGTTTATTAAATAAACAAACTAGAATTCGTACATCGAATTGCACATTTTTTACTCGTTCACTAGATATTTTTAGATTTAGAATTTTTACTTTTATACTCCCTGATATAATCACTAGTGCAATCAAGAATAAAATTATAAAAAATAAAACTAATAGCATATGTTCTCCTTACACTATTAGTTTTACCATTTTTTGTCAAATTAAACATAAATATATTTATAACTATTTGTTTTGCAATTCCGTATCGTTTCTATTTTTTTCCACTGTAATTTCACCAAAAGTTTCTTCTTGAGTTGCAACAATTTTATTTCTTCTGGCTAATTCTAAAAGACCAGAAAAGGCAGTTACTATTTCTTCTTTTGGACATTTCTGAATAGAAAACAACTTATTAAATATAAATTTTGGTTTTTTTATTAATTCCTTAAAAATTTGTTTTACCTTGCTTGTTACTGTATAAGTATCTGATATTCCTATTTTTTGAATGTTAGCTGCATTTTGATTTATTTTTTGTTCATTTCGCTCTATTATTTCTTTATATCTGGTATAGATTTCTTCTTTAGAATATTGTTTTTCTAATTTTCTTTTTGGTAATTCTATTTTATCTGGTTGTTTATAAAAACGCTTTGAAAATGTTTGGAAATTTTCTTTTAGTGTTTTGCATATTTCTTTATATTTTTTATATTCTATAATTCTCCTTACAAGTTCTTCTTCTGTTATCTCTGTTTCGTCTTCTGCATCCTTTGGAAGTAAGCTTTTTGATTTTATAAAAAGTAATGTAGAAGCCATAATTAAAAATTCACTTGTTATATCTAAATTCATCTTTTCCATAGTGTTTAAGTATTCTATATATTGGTCTGCAATAGCACTTATGTTAACCTTATTAATATCCATTTTGTTTTTATCTACTAAATGGCATAGCAAGTCTAATGGTCCTTCAAAGTTGTCTAGTTTTATAGCATATTTATTTGTTTCTAAAGTGAGTATATTCTGCATAAAATTACCTTTCTTTCTTTTAATTATTATTCTTCTATTGTTTCCTTAAAAGCTAAGTTTATAATTTCTTCTACATATCCTTTTTTTCTTAAAATATCTCGTATTTCGTTTTCTTCCATTTTGCTTTGTTTTTTTATAATTATATTTTTAGCCGAATTTAACTCATATTCTATAAGTTTTTCTTTGTGATTACTAACATAGTTTTCTAAATCAGCTTTTTTTATTCCCTTGGATAATAGTTTATATCCTACTTCTTTAACAGACAAATTTTTTAAATTTATAAATTCTTGAATACTTCTTTCAATATACTCTTCGTCATTAATATATCCTGCTTCTTTTAAATATTCTATTACCTCTTCTAATTCTGGTATATTTTCACTGCTAAATTTTTGTTTTATTTCGCTTTCAGTTCTTTTTTTATATAATATGTATTTTAGCACTTTTGTTTTTAATTTATCAAATTCTTCTATATTTTCCATTTTTCACCTTTATAAAGTAATTTAATTTAAAAAAGTATTAATTTTTTAAAATTTATATTTTACTCTTCATCTGTTATTTCTTCCATTTCTCCTAAACTTTTTTCAAATGCTTGATTAAAGTTTTGTCTTATTTTTTCTTCCACTTCTTTTGCTATTTCTGGATTTTCTGCTAAATATTGTTTTACATTTTCTCTGCCTTGTCCAATTCTTGCTCCATTATATGAAAACCAAGAACCACTTTTTTCAATAATGTCTAAGTTTACTGCAATGTCTAATATATTTCCTTCTTTTGAAATACCTTTGCCATATACTATATCAAATTCTGCTTCTCTGAATGGTGGTGCTACTTTATTTTTTATAACTTTTACTTTTGCTCTATTCCCTACAACTTCTCCGTCTATTTTTATATTTTCTACTTTTCTTATATCTAGTCTTACAGAAGAATAAAATTTCAATGCTCTTCCACCAGGCGTTGTTTCTGGATTTCCAAACATAATTCCAACTTTTTCTCTTAATTGATTAATAAAAATAATAATTGCATTTGATTTGTTAATTGCTCCTGCTAATTTTCTTAATGCCTGTGACATAAGTCTTGCTTGCAATCCTATATGTGAGTCTCCCATATCGCCATCAATTTCAGCTTTTGGCACTAGTGCTGCAACAGAATCTACAACAATTACATCAATAGCTCCGCTTCGAACCAAGGCTTCTGTAATTTCCAATGCCTGTTCTCCTGTATCTGGTTGTGATACAATTAGATTATCAATATTAACTCCTAAATTTTTTGCATAAACTGGATCTAATGCATGCTCAGCATCGATAAAAGCTGCTTCTCCTCCTACTTTTTGTGCTTCTGCAATTACATGTAGTGCTAAAGTTGTTTTACCAGAAGATTCCGGTCCAAATATCTCTACAATTCTTCCTCTAGGAAGACCTCCTATTCCTAATGCAATATCTAAGCTTAATGCTCCTGTTGGGATAGCATCTATGTTCATAGCTTGGAATTCACCTAATTTCATAACAGATCCTTTACCAAACTGCTTTTCAATTTGTCCTAATGCTACTTCTAATGCTTTCGTTTTTTCTAGATTTTCGCTCATATTTTTTCCTCCTATGATTTATTTTAAACATTTGTTTGCATATATTATATATGTTTATTTTTTTTTGTCAAG
>CALXJM010000075.1 GCA_944388625.1 uncultured Clostridia bacterium | reverse complement strand
AATTTTAAGAAATTAGAGGAGGAAAAAGTAGATTTTCGTATTACTATGTCTCTTACTCCTCCTCTACTTTCTATGTTAGATAATAAGCTTTTACAAAAGCGATATATTAAATATTTAAAAAAGCATATTGAGCTTAGTAAAAAGGAAGTTATCCGTACACAAAGTGACTCCAGATTAAATGCTTTATCTCAGTATTATTTAGATCGCTATACAAATGATTTGAAAATATTTCAAAAAGAATATAAATGTAATTTGATTGATGCTTTTAAACATTTTCAAGATGTTGGCGTGTTAGAAATTATTACATGTGGTGCTACTCATGGATATTTCCCAATTTTATATGTAAATGAAAAAACTGTAAGAGCGCAAATTGCTGTTGGAGTACAAACTTATAAAAAATATTTTGGTAGAAACCCTCGTGGAATATGGCTTCCTGAATGTGGCTATATACCTCAAGCTGATCAATATTTGAGAGAGTTTGGAATTGAATATATTATCACAGAATCACATGGAATTTTGTATGCAGATCCTACACCTATTTATGGTACTTTTGCTCCAATTGTTTCTCCTGGAGGTATTGTTGCTTTTGGTCGTGACATAGAAACTTCTCGTCAAGTTTGGAGTTCTATTAATGGTTATCCTGGAGATTACAATTATCGTGAATTTTATCGTGATATTGGATATGATGCTGATTATGATTATATAAAGCCTTATATAGCTCATGATGGAGTTCGTGTACATACAGGAATTAAATATTATAGAATTACTTCTAATAATGATAACAAAGATTATTATAATCCTAGATGGGCTATGGATTCAGCAGAAAAGCAAGCTGGACATTTTTTGGATTGTAGGACTTCTCAAATTTCAGCTTTGTCTAGTTGTATGGAAGTTCCTCCATTAATTGTTTGTCCATATGATGCTGAACTTTATGGACATTGGTGGTATGAAGGACCTTATTGGCTTTATATTTTATTTAAGAAAATTTATTATGATGATTGTAATTTTAAATTAATTACACCTGGCGAATATATTGATAAATTCCCCAATATACAAGTTTCTTCACCATGTATTTCTAGTTGGGGAGCTAATGGATACAGTCAAGTTTGGTTAAATGAAACAAATGATTACGTACATAGACACTTACATAAAGCTGGCGATAGAATGGTAGAACTAGCGCATTTGTTTAAAGATGCTCCAAATACTTTAACAAAAAATGCTCTAAATCAATGTGCTAGAGAATTACTTCTTGCTCAAAGCAGTGACTGGTTATTTATTATTACAAATGGTACTATGGTAGATTATGCCAAAAAAAGAATTAAAGACCATATTGGTCGTTTTACAAAATTATACTATCAAATTAAAAATCAAAATATTGATGAAGATTTTTTGAATGATATTTCTGAAAAAGATTGTCTATTCCCAGATATCGATTATAGAATTTATGATTAATTTGTTATACAAGTTTCAAAAATTTCCTTCCATGAATAAAATACACCATACAGTAGATAATAACATTGATGGAAGGGGATTTTTTGAATGATTTATACAGTTTGCATAAAAACGAATAATACAGAAATTTTAGATTATCTACTGGAGAATGGAAAAAAAATTAATATAGAAGGTTTATATATATCTAAAAACTCCTTTAAAATTTATAACAATATTATGTTTCATTATTTAGGTCAAAAACCTTCTTATTTTTATAGTTCCATTTCTGAAATGTTAACAAATTGTATTATTGCTTTTTATGAATCTGCTTTAGTTAGAAAAATTATTCTTTCTAATTATTTTTACTTTTCGGATAGTGAAAAAAAAGCAATTTATAAAAATTGTATTTTAGATTTAGCCACATCTGATTCTTTTTGCGCAAAATTTGAGCTTATTTTTCATGCTCTTATGAACTATTTTCCAGGAAATAAGCAGATGGTATTAGATGGGTTTGTTCATTTCCGAATGAAGCCATATATAAATTTATTAGATACAGCTGTTGATTTGAGTGTAGATAAATTTTTAGTAGAACGTGAATATGTAGAGTTTGTTAACCTTTTAAAACTTTATATTGATTCTAAACCATCTTCACTTTCTCTTGTTCATTTAATTTACTTTCAAGAAGAAGCTATTTTACTAGATGAAAATAAGTCTATTATTGAAACTTCTTCTATGCTTAATCCAAAGTACTTGTCCGATATTTCTTTTTCTACAAATGATTATGCATTAAATACTTTACTTACCTTATTACCAAAACAGATTAAAATTCATCTTAATTGTGACAAAGATGAATTTATTCATACACTTGAACTAATTTTTGGTTCTCGTATTACTTTTTGTTATCATTGCTCTTTTTGCGAAGAAATTTGTAAGGCAAAAAAACTAACAAATTAAAAGGAGGTTATTCTATTATGACAAGTTTTGCTTTAAAAATATTAGCTTGTATTACTATGTTTATTGATCATTTAGGATATAGCATTTTCCATCGTTTTTCCTTTTTTAATTATATTGGAAGACTAGCATTCCCTATTTTTGCTTTTCAAATTACTGAAGGCTTTGTACATACCAAAAATATAAAAAAATATTTTTTACGATTGGGAATTTTTGCTATTATTTCGCAAATTCCTTTTGCTCTTTTTCACAGTACATTTTCTACCGATTTTTCTTTAAATATATTTTTTACTTTATTGCTTGGTTTGCTTGGCATTTATTTATACGAAAAATTATCTTCTTACAAAATTATAGGACTAGCAATTGTTATTGGAATTTCTTATATTGCTGAGTTAATTAAGGTAGATTATGGTTATTGGGGGATTTTAGTTATTTTTGCTTTTTATTTGTTTAAAGAGAATCGTGCTTTAACTATACTTTCGTTTTTTGCGCTTCTTTGTATAAAATATGTTCCAAATTTACTTCTTTCCAATTTTTACTATGTTTATTTTTTACTGTTTTTATGCACATTTTTATCAATTATTCCTATTTTACTTTACAATAAAAAACAGGGTAGAAAAATAAAATATTTCTTGTACTTTTTCTACCCAGTTCATTTATTATTGCTATATGGACTTTCATTCCTATAAGTTCTACTTCATCTCTTCATTCAAAAGTTTACTTTTTATATAATAAATCGAAATTTAATAATATCTTCATTTTTTATTTATAAATCTATGATATAATTAATTTATATAATAAAGTAATATTTGTAGTAATAAATGTTGAAAGGAGTAAACTGTATGAAAAAGTTTATCAAATATACTATTCTTGCTATTTTAATTTTGACTTTATTTATTGTAGGTTTTATTATTTTTGAAGGTTATTCTATTTATAAAGATGCAATTCAAAAAGTTTCTATTCAAGATAAAGTGGCTTCTATTCAAGAAGATACAAACTATTTAACTTATGAAGAAATTCCAAAAGATTTTCGAAATGCTATTATTGCCATTGAAGATCATAGATTTAAGACACATAATGGAATTGATTTAATTGGAACCGCTAGAGCAATTGTAATAAATTTAAGTGAATTGTCTCTTTCCCAAGGTGGTAGCACTATTACTCAGCAATTAGCAAGAAATATGTATTTTACACAAGAAGCAAAATTCACACGAAAAATAGCGGAACTTTTTGTTGCTTTCGATTTAGAAAAAAATTATTCTAAAAATGATATTTTGACTTTTTATATTAATACCATTTATTTTGGTGATGGATATTATGGCTTAAGAGAAGCTTCTCTTGGTTATTTTAATAAAGAGCCTTCTGAGCTCACTTTAGATGAAATGACTTTACTTGCAGGAATTCCTAATGCTCCTAGTGTGTACGCATTAAGTAATAATCCTGACCTTGCTAGGCAACGTCAAAAACAAGTTATTTCTGCAATGGTAGAATATGGCTATTTAGAAGAAGAAATTTAACATGATTATGGCAGTTAATACCTGCCATAATTTTTATTTTAAATGTAAAAAGAAAATTTTAGTTCTAGTAATAATTTATAGTGAAAAATTAATTCCCCTTGCTACTACAGAACTCATGTTTTCAATTAAGTCATCTATTTCTTTCGGTGTTACAATAAAATTATAATCTTGTGGAATTAATGCATCTTTTATCATTTGATATTTATCTTCTTCTTGCAGACTATTTAAATA
>CALXJM010000074.1 GCA_944388625.1 uncultured Clostridia bacterium | reverse complement strand
AGGCAAAATCGGAATATAAAAAATATCAAGTTAAAACTATAAGCCCTGTTGAAGAGGAATATTTAAAATCTTTGAAAGAAATAAATAATAAGATTGCAAAGAAAGATAAAAAATAAGTATATTGTATAAAAAATGAGAGTATATGGATCCAAGAGAATTACTAGATTTTCATTTGTCAAAATTGTCAGAACAAAATAAACATTTTGACAAGAAGATGAATAACAAAACTAATTTGTCTAAGTTCACCGATAATTCATCGATGTTTACACCGATAAATTCACCGATATAGAAACAAAAATACTTGGTCTAATTATATATATTAATTGACAAAATAAAACTTACATGGTATATATAAGTATATAAAATATACTGTGTAAGTTTTTACATTATATTTTATAAATATATTAATGGTAAATAAAAATATGTTGGCGACATTGTTGCCAATTTGTTGCCACAATATAAGAAAAGATAATTAGGATAATACAATAAATACTATATGTACTTTTTCATATAAACCCTTTAAATTAAGAAATACCAAATAATATAGATAATATTGTATATACTAATAATACTTATCTTTCAACTACATGTGGAAGTGGGAAGAAATATAAAAATTGCTGTGGAAAGAACGCATAAATAAAGGGGAATATCAATATTAATAAAATCAAAAAATTAATTCGGATTTTTATGAAATGTCTACCCAATACTTATAAAATCTATTAAAATAGAGGTGTGAACAGAAAATAATTTGCTCACACTTTTTAAATTTAAAATAAAATGAGAAAAAATAATTACTGAAAATTAGTAAGAGGAGTAATAATGAATAAGCAAATTACAATATTTTTAATAATAATTACTGCCATAATTTTTACTATTATTTTATTGTTATATAAACTTAATATAATACCACATAAACAATATAGCAATGAGGATTTTAACATAGAACAATACATAAGTACAATTGATAAGGACAACGATGGGGTAGATGACCAAACTGACATACTAAGTAATGTAAAGAAATATATTGAAACAAAACCTAAATATAAGAGCAAATATTATGAAACAGGATATCCAAATGATGAATATGGAGTTTGTACTGATGTTGTCGCATTTGGCTTAAAATATTCAGGATATGATTTAATGGAATTGGTAAATAAAGATATTATAAACAACAAAGAAGAATATAATATTGAAATTGTAGATAAAAACATAGATTTTAGACGAGTGGACAATTTGAATATTTATTTTAAAAATAACCATATATCATTAACAACAGATTTATCCCAAATAGAGGAATGGCAAGGAGGAGATATAATTGTATTTAAAGGTCATATAGGAATAATATCAGATAAAAGAAATAAAAAAGGTATTCCATTTTTAATACACCATGCAAATCCAATACAATTAAATTACGAAGAAGATATTTTAGAATTATATGGGGAAGATTCAATAATAGGACATTATAGAATTAGTTAAATAAATTATAATTAATATTGCAAAAGAAATAAATTTTTAGCTTAAACAATGAATGGATTAATATATAAGGAATTGGAGATTGGTTTATATGAAAAAAAGTATTTGGGCTGTTATATTTATAATTTTAATCGCAACAACTGTCACATTTTATTATTTTAATGTAAAAGATAATAAAGTGTTAAATGACTCTATGAATAGCATTGGAAATATCTACTCAGAGATGCAAAATGAGCAGTTAAATCAGCAAAATAGTATAGCTAATGAAGAAGCAAATAAAGAAAATGTAATAGATAATAAGCAAAATAATTCGGATGAAGTAACAAGTTCAGATTTATTTGGAGAATACTATCATAAAGCTGAAGAATTACTGAACGAAATGACATTAGAAGAAAAAGTCGGGCAAATGTTTTTAGTAAGATACCCTGAAAGTGGTGTAATTAATCAAATTAAAACATATCATCCGGGTGGATATATTTTATTTGGTAGAGATTTTGAAAATGAAACTAAGCAATCAATATCGAAAGAACTAAAAGATTGCCAAGATTCTAGTAAAATAAAAATGATATTTGGTGTAGACGAAGAGGGGGGAACAGTTGTAAGAGTTAGTGCATACAAAGCATTTAGAAACTCAAAATTTAAATCTCCACAGGAGTTATGGCAAGAGGGGCAATTACCTAAAATATTAGAAGACTCAAAAGAAAAATCTAAATTACTAAAAAGCCTTGGATTAAATATGAATTTAGCGCCAGTTGCAGACGTTCCAACAAAGTCATCATCTTTTATATATGCAAGGTCTTATGGTAGAGGTGCTGAAAAAACTGCAATTTATGTATCTGAACTAATTAAAACAATGAATTCTGATGAAATACTTTCATCAATGAAGCATTTCCCTGGATATGGAGATAATGTTGATACACACACTGGAATAGCAATTGATAATAGGGAGTATAATACATTTGAAAACAGTGATTTTCTACCTTTTAAAAGTGGAATTGAAGCAGGAGCACCAACAATTTTAGTAAGCCATAATATAGTGAAATGCATGGATAAAAACTTTCCTGCATCTTTATCTAAAAAAGTACACGATATTTTAAGAGACGATTTGAACTTTACAGGTATTATATTAACAGATGATTTGGCAATGGAAGCAGTAAAATCTTATGTAGAAAATGGTGAAGCAGCAGTACAAGCCGTATTAGCAGGCAATGACATGATAATATCTTCTGATTTTGTAACACAAAGGAACGGAATATTAGAAGCTGTAAAAGATGGAGAAATTTCGGAGAATATTATAAACACTGCAGTTAGAAGAATACTTGCGTGCAAGTTAGCATATGGCATTATTTAAAAAGAAAGACGAAATATAAAAAATAACAAATACTACTTGACAAATTAAAAATAAAATATTAAAATATCATAATGTTAGCACCCTAACATTATTCTGGAGGTGATTTGAATAGAAAAAATTGATATAGGTAGATATATACATATATTATCGAGAAAAACTAGAAGGAAGATTGATGAAGCTGTATCTAGCTATAATGTTACTGGCGTACAATGCGATTTTATTATATTCATTGCAGAAAAAGGTAAAAATGGGAATGTATACGCAAAAGATATAGAAAATAAATTTAACATAAGAAGGGCAACAATAGCAGAAATTTTAAGTTTAATGGAAAAAAATGGATTGATAGAAAGAAAAGCAGTATGCACAGATGCTCGATTAAAGAAAATTGTATTAACAAATAAGTCTTTAGAAATAAAAAATAGTATTGATGAAGAAGTAAAAAAAGTAGAGAAGAATTTAAAAAAAGATTTAACAGAAGAAGAATTGAAAGAATTTAGAAGAGTATTACAAAAAATGTCAAAAAATTTAGAAAATTAAATTGATATTTTTGTAGAAAACAAACATAAGAATGAATTGAAATTTTTAGTAATAGTAAGAAAGGAGAAAAAAATGATAAAAAAACTAGCAAGTTATATTAAAGACTATAAAAAAGCAACTACTTTAACACCTATTTTTGTTATTTTTGAAGTAATTATGGAAATTTTAATTCCCTACTTAATGGCAAGAATTATAGATGTCGGAATCCAAAACAATGATGTTAAATATATCCTAGAAATAGGGATTTTTTTAATTGTAGCCGCTATTCTTTCATTAGCATTTGGCATGTTATCTGGAAGGTTTGCTGCAAAAGCATCATCAGGATATGCAAAAAATCTAAGAAAGGCAATGTTTGACAAGATTCAAACTTATGCATTTGAAAATATAGATAAATTCTCTACATCGAGCTTAATTACAAGGCTTACAACAGATGTTACAAATGTGCAAAATGCTTTCCAAATGATTATAAGAATACTAGTAAGAGGTCCTATCATGATGATATTTGCACTTATTATGTGTTTTACTATTAGCCCAAAACTTGCTTGTATTTTTTTAGTAGCAATTCCTATTTTAGCATTTCTTCTATTTTATATTGCTAAAAAAGCACACCCAAACTTTGAAACAGTATTTAAAAAATATGACAAATTAAATAGGGTTGTGCAGGAAGATTTAAATGGAATAAGAGTAGTAAAGGCATATGCAAAAGAAGATGTTGAAAAACAAAAATTTAAAAATATAAATGATGAAGTATTCTATTTCTTTAAAAAAGCAGAAAAAATAGTAGCATTTAACAGTCCAGTAATGCAAATTACAATTTATAC
>CALXJM010000073.1 GCA_944388625.1 uncultured Clostridia bacterium | reverse complement strand
TGTCTAATATGTATTAATTTAAATATTGTAGAATACAAATATAGGAGCGAACAGTGTTCGCTCGAAAAATACTATATATTAATAAGTTAAAAGTATAAGGTGAATAATATGAAAAATATTTTAATAACTGGTGGAGCTAAAGGAATAGGAAGAGGAATAATAGAAGAGATTATAGAAAAAAAAGAAGAAATTACAATATTATTACATTATAATCATTCAGAAGTAGAGGCAATAAAATTAATGAAATATTTAGAAAATATGGGGATAAAAGTTTTTTGCTATCAAGCAGATTTAACGAATCCTCAAAAAGCACAAGACATGGTAAAATATTTTATTGAAAAAATAGAGCATATAGATGTGCTAATTAATAATGCGGGAATTTCTCAAATAAAACTGTTTACAGATATTACTTTAGAAGATTGGAAAAACATGATAGAAACAAATATAAATGCTATGTTTTATGTTACAAAAGAAGTAGTAAAAAATATGATTCATTATAAAAATGGATGTATCATCAATATTTCTTCTGTTTGGGGAGAAACTGGAGCATCCTGTGAAGTTCATTATTCTACAACAAAAGGAGCAGTAAATAGTTTTACAAAAGCACTAGCTAAAGAATTAGGACCGTCAAATATTCGTGTAAATGCAATTGCACCAGGATATTTTGAAACAGATATGAATAGAGAAATAACACAAGAGATAAAGAAAGAAATTATAGAGATGACTCCTTTAGAAAAAACAGGAGAACCGAGAGAAATCGGGAAATGTGTTAAATGGCTAATAGAAGACAATTTTACAACTGGACAAATTATTTCTATTAATGGTGGATTTTATATTTAAAAATATTTATTTTTATAGAAACAAAAAAACACAAATTAATTTGTGTTTTTTTGTTTTGTATATTTATTCTTTGATTTTTCTTTTATAATTTCCGGATAATATCTTAGGAACAAATGTAATAATTTTGTAAATTGCAAGTTTTATTTTCTTGCTCCATATATATGTTTTCCTTAACTTTCTAGGAGATGATACGATCAAAGATAATTCTTCGTTAATAGGTTCTACAATATTCATAGGCTCTATTGGAAAAACATAATTTTCAGAATTATTATTATCCCATTCATTAACTTCATTTTTAAAACAGAAATTTAAAGTATCAGGACCAAGTAATTCGATTTCCACTTGAAATCCAAGTTCTGTTTTTTGCATTTTTAATTCTTGCAAATGTTCCCATCCATTTCCAAAACCAAAATGAATATAAACAGTTTCTGAACCATTTTGAAAAAATTTACCTGTATAAGATACTTTTACAGTAGCATTTTCCACTAATTTATCCGTATTAAAAAATATATTTTTTGTTAATTCCATATTCTTTTCTCCTTACTTATCTTTTGTCAAATATTATTATAGTATTATTAATATTTTTATTCAAGTGTTTTTTACAAAATTTTTAATTTTTTTGTAAATTTATGAAAGAACTTTTCCTATAATGTAGAAATTATCAGCATCAGTAATTAAAATATCTTCTATATCTTTGTCATCAGCTTTTAAAGTGATTTTTCCTTTTTTAACAAAGAAACGACGAATTAAAATTTTATCGTTTAAACTAAATAAACCAATATCTTTGTTATCTAAAGGAGAATTAAACTCTACAAAGACAAAAGAATTTTTCTCGAAAGTTGGTTGCATAGATTCATCTTGGATTTTAATAGCAATAGCAGAACTTGGAACATTAGATGGACATTCAATAAAACCATTAATAGAATCTACAGCTAATACTCTATTATAGGAAATATGTTCAATTACGTGATAATTTTCTTGATTTTCGCTAATTTGCTTATCATAAGTATACATTAATTGCTGATAAGGAACATCTAAAGCTTTACAAATATTTTTTAAAGCTTTATGACTTGGATTTCTTTCTCCTTTTTCAATATGAGTAAGATGTCCAATATTGATATCTGTACGTTTTGCTAATTCTGTTTTTGACATTCCTTTTTCTTTTCTGATTTTTGCGATCATATCTCCAATCATACTTTTTACCTCTTTTTTTACATTTTTCCTTATTATATACAAAAAAACATGAATTGTCTAGCAGTAAATAAAAAAAAGTAGAAAAAAGTATTGACTTGTCAAAAAAGCAGTGATAAAATAATTGCCAAGTAGACAAAGGAGGTAACCTGTATGTACAAGAATCGAATAAGAGAAATCAGAAAAAAGAAAGGATTAACATTAGAAACGGTTTCTAGTTTGGCTGGTATATCAATAGGGTATTTATGTCATCTTGAGAGAGGAACTAGGGCAAATCCATCTGCTCAAATTATGGAGAAAATTGCAGAATCATTAGAAGAATCTGTCATTGAAGTTTTTTTTACGAAATAGAGTAATACTTTGGAAAAATTGCCATAAAATAAAATAAACATATTTTATTTTCTTAGTTGTAAAAGAAATGATTTTATGATATCATTTTTTTAAGAACTTTTTCTTAAGGAAAAATTGTAGAATAAGGGGTAAAAATGATGAATGAAAATGAACAAGAAAAAGAAAAAATAAATATACAGCCAGAAAATAAAAGTGAAAAGCCAGAAGAAAAAGAAGAGATTGTGCAAGAAGAAAAACAAGATGAAATAGAAAAACAGGTAGAAGTGAAAACAGAAGAAACATTAAATATTGATTTAGAAAAAACAGGTAAAGAAGAAAAATCGCATGAACACAAGAATGAAGAAACAAATAAAGAAAAAAATAAAGATAAGAAAAAAGGTGTTTTCTGGCTGTTATTTGTAGGAATTTTGATTATATTAGGTCTACTTCTTTCAACTATATTTGCATTGATAAATATCAATAATACAAAAATTATGGAAGGAGTTCTAATTAAAAATATAGATGTATCTAACTTGACTAAAGATGAGGCTAAACAGAAACTAGAAGAAGTTATAAAATTAGAATTAGAAAAAGCAGTAGAATTGAAATATAAAGAATTTCAAGTAACTATTGCAGCAGAGCAAATAGAAGCAAGTTATGATTTAGATACTGCAGTTGATATGGCTTATTCTATAGGAAGAAGCGGAAATATTATAGTAAATAATTATAATATCTTATATGCATTAATCAAAAATACAAATATAGAACCAGAATTTGTTTATAATGAGCAAAAGTTAGATGAAATTATTGCAGATACATCAAAAAAACTACCAGATTCTGTTATAGAGGGAGCTTATTATATAGAAGATGATTATTTGATTATAACAAAAGGACATTATGGAACAGTAATAAAAAAGGAAAAAGCAAAAGAAGAAATTTTAAATGCAATGCAAGGCAATGGAGAGAAAATTATAGAGATAGAGGTGGAATACAAAGAACCAGACAAGTTGAACATAGACGAAATTTATTCGGAAGTGTATACAGAGCCAAAAGATGCTTATTACGAAACAAATCCTTTTAAGATATATCCACATGTTAATGGAGTTGACTTTGCCATTACTTTAGAAGAAGCCAGAGCTTTACTAGAAACAGAACAAGAAGAATATAAAATTCCATTGAAATATATAGAACCAAGTGTTACTACATCTAAGATAGGGACAGAGGCCTTTCCAGATTTATTGTCTTCTTATACTACTAAATATGATGCAAGTGAAAGAAACAGAAGTACAAATATGGAAATAGCAGCACAAAAAATTAATGGACTGGTATTAATGCCAGGAGAAGTATTTTCTTATAACAAAGTAGTGGGAAAAAGAACACCAGAAGCTGGATTTAAGCCAGCAGGAGTTTATGAAGGAGGAAAAGTCGTTACAGGATACGGAGGCGGAATTTGTCAAGTATCATCTACTCTATATAATGTGGCATTATTAGCTAATTTAGAAATTGTGGAAAGACAAAATCACCAATTTTTGACTTCTTATGTAAGTGCCGGTAGAGATGCTACAGTAAACTATGGAACAATTGATTTTCAATTTAGAAATTCTAGAAAATATCCAGTAAAGATTATATGTAATGTTTCTAATGGAATTTGCGAAGTAAAACTTTATGGAGCAAAAGAAGAAGTAGAGTATGTGGTAAAAATAGAATCGAAGGTAACGGCTAGTATACCATATACAACAAAATATGAAGAAGATGCAAGTATGGAAATTGGCCAAGAAAAAATTGTACAATATGGAGCGAATGGCTGCAGAAGTATAGCATACAAAATATTAATATTAAATGGAAGTGTAGTTTCACAGGAAGTATTGTCAGAAGATACATACAGCGCAATGACTAAAATTGTAAAAAGGGGAACAAAGGGACCAGCAGTTGTAAAAACTGAACCGGAGGAAGAACAAACTGAACAAACGGAGCAAATTGAACAACCAGTGGATAATACTCAAACAGAAAACACACAAATAGAAAACAACTAAAAAGAGCGAAGTAGGTTTATTTATGCTATATACTAAAAAAGCTAAACAGTTTATGTAGAAATATATAAACTGTTTAGCTTTTAAAAATT
>CALXJM010000072.1 GCA_944388625.1 uncultured Clostridia bacterium | reverse complement strand
CTAAAAGAGGAACTAAGAAGACTAGATTCATTACTTATAAAAATTGCGGATGAAACTGCAGTTCCAGCAGGACAAGCTTTGGCAGTGGATAGAGAAGAGTTCGCAAAAAAAGTTACAGAAGAATTAAAGAACAATCCTAATATTGAAGTAATTAATGAAGAGGTTGTAAGCAAATATGACGAAACAATAACTGATGAAAATGAAAAAACAAATGTAAATTTATCTCAAGAAAAGAATGATACTAATAAATTAGATAAAAATTCAACCCAAGAAAATGATAAATCCAATTTAAATCCAATCTTCTTCGAAGACCTAATAAATGAAGATGCAATAACAATAATTGCAACCGGACCACTTACATCTGACTCATTATCCATAGGAATAAAAAAGCTAACTGGAGAAAATGATTTACATTTTTATGATGCAGCAGCTCCAATTATAGAAAAAGACAGCATAGATTTTAACATTGCTTTTTATGGGGATAGGTATGAGCAAGAAAAGAAAAAGAATGAAACGAATGAAGAGTGGCATAATAGGATTGAAAAATATAGTAGTTTTAATGTAAATACTAGAAGCGATAAAATCAATGAATTAGTAAATAGTAAATTAGAAAAAAATGATACCAATAGCTACATAAATCTGCCAATGAATAAAGAAGAATACGAAAACTTTGTTCAAGAATTAATAAATGCAGAAGTAGTAACACTTCATGATTTTGAAAAAGGAGAAATATTTGAAGGCTGTATGCCAGTAGAAGTTATGGCTAAAAGAGGAATAGACACATTAAGATTTGGACCACTTAAACCAGTAGGATTTGATGACCCAAGAACAGGCAAAAGACCTTATGCAGTTGTACAACTTAGACAAGATAACTCTGACGGAACATTATACAATATGGTAGGCTTTCAAACTAATTTAAAATATGGAGAGCAAAAAAGAGTATTTTCAATGATACCCGGTCTAAATAATGCAGAATTTGTAAAGTATGGAGTAATGCATAGAAATACTTTTATAAATTCACCAGATTTGCTAGATAATACGTACAATTTAAAGAAAAAACCAAATGTATATTTTGCTGGACAAATAACGGGTGTAGAAGGCTATGTTGAATCAATATCTTCTGGTATGGTGGCAAGTTTAAATGCGGTAAAGCAATATAATAATGCCAACATAGAATTGTTAAAAAGTGCAACCTTAAGCAAATTAAAAAACGAAGAAGTAAATAATAAAACTATAAAAATTAAAGCCGAAACAAATATAGAAAACAAATTTTATACTTCTGAAAAACAAAGCCAAATAACATTTTCTAATGAAACAATGATTGGAGCGCTTGCAGAATATATTTCAACTCCTAAAGAAAACTTTCAGCCAATAAATGCAAACTTTGGAATTTTACCACCTTTAGGAGGCGACAAAATAAAAGATAAAAAGAAGAGGTATGAAAGCTTAAGTGTGAGAGCTTTGAAAAAGCTACAACTATGAATAATAAGGAATAGCTTTAATATAAAGTTGCTACAAAAATGACACTGAAATGTAGATATTTTTATATTATTACAAATTTGTAATATATATTGTAAATTAAGAAAATATATAGTATTCTATAGAAAATAGTGTAATTTAGTAAAGTAGTTGCAAAATTTTTGAAAATATGTTAAAATAATAAGTGTACATAAATTACAAAGGAGGTAATTATGGAAAATGAAGAAATTCTAAATGCTTCTCAGGAAATGCTAGAAAACATATCTACAGAAGAATTGGTAGATTTAAAATTTGAACTTGACGAAATGATGGACGACATAAATGATGCTATTGCAGAATGTGATAGTATTTTAAATTCATAGTTTAAGAAAGGGGAAAATATGAATTATCAAGATATTAATGATGAATATAAAAATCTAAACAAAAGAATTGAGGATAAAAGAGTATATATAACTAGGCTAGCTGATAGTATAGAATATTATAAGAATCAAATTATAGTACGTAATGGAAACATTGCTTCAATTAAATTATCAGGAATGCTTAATGATCCTACTACTCAAGCAAAATTAAAAATAAATGAGGATGAAAAGAAAAAATTTGAAGAGCAAATAAAGAAACTTAAATCAGACTTAGAGAAAGCCAAAGCTTCTATTGCTCCACTACAGGAAAGAGTAAATGCAGAAGTAGACAAATTAAGAAATGATCCTGATACTAAAAGACATTTAGATGCTGTTGTTCAAAAAAGATTAAAAAGAAGATTAAATAAAGCAGAGAAAGATAAAAAAGAATTAACAAATTCTAAGTTTAAGGTTGAATCTTTACAACAGTTAATTAAAGACCATCCTTCTATTGCAAATAACATAAAGGGAATGATGTCTGCTAATGAACAAGTAAATAAATTAGAACAAGAACTTGCTCAAATAAATGCTGGTGGTTCTACAAATAATTTGGCAAGAAAAGTTGAAATAGAAAATACTTTAATTCCAACAGCTAGAGCAAAATACGAAAAAAATAAGGCAATATTACAAGGTGTTTTGAGTAAAGTTGGAACAATAGTTACAGTTAAAGATGTTGAAGATATAGCAAAAGGTCCAACAAAAACAAATAAAGATGGATCAATTAATTTAGATGCAACATTGAATGCTAGAGTAAATAAATATAGGAAAGAAATAGAAAAAATAGATAAAAAAATAGCTAAAGACCAAATTTCTTTAGATTTACTTGAAGCTCCTTATAGGACAGAAAATGTTAATGAACCTGTAAATAATACTGGAGATAATACACAAGGTCAAGAAAATATTCATTGGTGGAATTTTATAAAACGTTTCAAAGCTTGGAGAGAAAGAAAAAATACACCTGAATTACCAGATGCTAAGCCGGTTTCTAGAGGCGAAGTAATAATTGAGCCAGAAGATTCAAAGTTTAGAGATGACTTGAAATATGAAATAGCACAAGATTATACTAGAGATACTATGAGAGCATTAAATAAACAATCTAGAAAGATAATGAAAGATGCAGAAAAAGAAAATAAGGATAATGGTGCTAGATAAAAATAGAATATTTTGAAATAGAACTTAAAAGAATAAAGTATCACATTAGAGCAGTTCCTTTTGACACAAACAGCGACAAGAAGAAGTGTCAATAGGACTGCTATTTTTGTGTCAATTGGGACGGCTCTAATTGACAATCACACACACATCAAAAAATTTTAGTTGAAAAAACATAACGAAAAAAATAATTTTTTAAAAAATACTCTACTATTTTGCTATAAATCGTGATATAATTTGTAGAAAGTAAAAATTTTACAGGAGATTGTTTTATGGCAAATATAAACTTTTTAGAAAATGAAGTTACTGAATTTAAGAAAACAACTGGAGAGCTGAAAGAAAGTATAATTTCTATTGTTTCAATTTTAAATAAACATCAAAGTGGAAGACTATATTTTGGTATAAAAGATAACGGAGAAATAATTGGGCAAGATGTGTCAAGCAAAACTATTAGAGAAGTATCAAAAACAATATCTGAAAATATAGAACCAAAAATATATCCAGCTGTGAATAAAATCAAATTAAACGGTAAAGAATGTATATTAGTTGAATTTGAAGGAGATGACATTCCTTATCTAGCTTTTGGACGAGCGTATATGAGAGTAGGAGATGAAGATAGGCAACTTTCAATGAAGGAAATAAGAAAGATAATTTTAAAGGATGAGAATGAAATAGGTAAATGGGAGAGAAAAGTATCAGATTATACTATAGATGACATAGATGAAGAATTATTAAAAGAATTTATTGAAAAAGGCCAAAAAGCAATGAGGTTGCAATATATAAAGATAGAGTAGAAATATTTAATCCTGGAGAATTTCCAGAAGGATATAAGCCAGAAGACTTTATAGAAGGAAAAGAAGGATCTATGCCAAGAAATCCATTGATTGCAAATACTTTATATTTATCAAAAGATTTTGAAAAATGGGGCTCGGGTTTTAGGCAAATTACTGAAACTTGTGCCAAAGCAAATGTGAAAGTAAAATTTGAGATAAAGAAAAATGGATTTTGTGTAATTTTTTATAGGAAAAGTGATAAAGAATTATTTGATTTAACACTAGAAAACGAAGGCAGACATGAAAACGCACAAGAAACGCACAAGAAATGCACAAGAAGATTTTATACTTGGATTTTGTAGAGAAGCCAGAAGTTTAAAAGAAATATTAGAATATTGCGGGTATAAAAATGCAAGAAGTTTTAGAGAAAAATATATTAATCCTCTATTAAAAAATAAAAAACTAAAAATGACAATTCCAGAGCAACCTAAGAATAGAAATCAAAAATATATCGCAAATATAGAAAACAACAAAAAATCCATTGACTTTAAGTAAAAATCATGGTAAAATAATACTGTTATTTAAGATGCCATTATGGGCTCTTCAAGTAACAGTATTATTTTGACTTTGTAAAAATGAATTAATTATATAAACTTAATTCACTTAAGCAGGCAAAATATTCTAAAAATTAAATCAGGAGGTGAAATTTAAGTGCCAACAATTAATCAATTAGTTAGAAAAGGAAGAAAATCATCAAAAGCAAAATCAAAGTCACCAGCTTTACAACATGGATTCAACTCTATGAAAAATAG
>CALXJM010000071.1 GCA_944388625.1 uncultured Clostridia bacterium | reverse complement strand
AATCGGTTATAACAATATAGGGTACTCAAAGTATATATTTTTCAAAAAAGTGTGACATATGATTGACTAACCTTCAAGTTTTAAAGAAAAAAATGAAAAGACATACTTGAAAAACACAAATAATATTAATATAATAAATAAAGTGGCTTCGACATATGCACATTTTGATTTATAAGTATGCACAAAATAAGAAAATTTAACTTTGTTGCATAGAAAATATGCAGTTTTCATAATATGCAATAAGTAAATGCCGATACAGTTACTAAGAGAAAGGATAAAAAATGGAAAGAAGCAAAAAAAATAATAGAAAACAAACCTTTATGCAAGGCGTTATTGCACTCATGTTTTCACAAATTATCATTAAAATATTAGGACTTGTTTACAAACTTTACTTAACTAATAGAGAGGGATTCGGAGATGAGGGAAATGCCATTTATAGTAGTGGATATCATATATATGCTTTATTACTTACTATCTCTTCGTTGGGAGTTCCAAGTGCAATTGCGAAATTAGTTTCAGAAAGATTAGCAGTTGGAGATGGAAAAGGGGCACACAGAATTTTTAAAATAGCATTTGTAACATTTGCTACTATTGGATTAATCGGAACATTTATTTTATTCATTGGTGCAGACTACATTTCAAATGTATTATTAGAAATTCCAGATGCTAAATATACATTAATCGCACTATCTCCAGCAGTGTTTTTTGTATCAATTGCCGCCGTATTTAGAGGATATTTCAATGGAAGAGAAGATATGTCAGCTTCTGCTAATTCGCAATCCTTAGAACAATTATTTAAAACAGTAATTACTATTGCTATGGTAGAACTAATTGCAATGGTATCAGGAACAAACACATTATTTATGGCAGCGGGAGCTAACTTAGCAACTACACTTGCAACATTTTTAAGTTTTATATATATTTATAGATACTATAAAAATCGTAAAAAAATTATTGGTCAAGAAATAAAATCTTCTGTAAACTATAAAGCAGAAAGAGTAAAAAATATTATTAAAAAAATTCTATGTGTATCTATTCCAATTGCGCTTACTTCCTTAATGGCATCAATTAATAAAAACATAGATTCAATGACAGTAGTAAGAAATTTAAAAACATTTTTAGATGAAACAGAAGCAATTAAACAATATGGAATTTTAAGTGGGAAAGTAGATACTCTAACTTCTTTACCATTGGCTCTGAATGCTGGATTTGCTGTCGCATTGGTACCAGCAATAGCTTCTGCACTTGCAAAAAAAGAGAAAGCAACAGCAACAAAAAAAGTTTCTTTTTCACTACTTATTACTATGTTAATTGCACTACCTTGCACAGCTGGATTTGTAGTACTTGCAGAACCAATATTAAACTTACTATTTCCAAACGCCAACGAAGGAGCGGTAGTATTACAAATTACTGCTTTTACAATTCTATTTACAATGATTGCACAAACTGCCATTGCTGCTTTACAAGGATTAGGAAAGGTATTTTTACCAACTGTTGCCTTTGGAGCAGGAGTTATTGTTAAATTAATTTTAAACTTAACTATCGTAGGAATTCCTTCAATTGGAATTAATGGAGCAGCATTTTCATCAGTTATGGCACATTTGGTAACATGCGTATTATCATGGAAAATGTTAAAGAAATACATAAAACTTGATTTGCATTTCTCAAACTTTTTTATAAAACCAGTTTTAGCAACTTTTATGATGGGAATTTGTACTTATTTTACATATTTAAATTTAAATGTAATAATCTCTAAAAATTTAGCCACAATAATAGCAATCATAGTAGCTGTTATTATTTATACATTAGCAATTCTTGTATTAAGAGTCTTATCAAAAGACGATGTATTAATGTTACCTTGTGGAGAAAAAATTTACAAAATTCTCACAAAGTTAGGAATTTATAAAACACCTAGGAATAGCCAATTTCAGAGATAGCCAATTCTAAAAACCTACGGAATAAGTAATTACAAGAAAAAAGATTAGAAAAAAGAAGGATTTTGGCTAACTTTGGCGAATTTATTAAATAAATAGATATAAAAATCTATATAAAACAAGATCTTATAGGAGGTAAATGAAATGAACAAAGCTGAATTAATCGCAGCAATAGCTGCAAAAACAGGAGAAACAAAAAAAAGTGCTGAAGCAACACTTAATGCATTTACAGAAGTTGTAACAGAAACATTAACAAAAGGAGACAAAGTACAATTAGTTGGATTTGGTTCTTTTGAAGTTAGAAAAAGAGCAGCTAGAAAAGGAAGAAACCCACAAACTAAAGAAGAAATAAAAATACCTGCATCAAAAGCACCAGTATTCAAAGCTGGAAAAGCATTAAAAGATTTAGTAAATAAAAAATAAAATTTTAATAAATTATATGAATTCATATAAGAACGTATATTGAAAATCAATATACGTTTTTGTTTTATTTGAATTATTTACTCATTTTTAAACCGATGTTAAAAAAGGAGTAGGCATTTGCTGGAGTGAACATTGTTTGTACGCTATTCAAGGGAAAACTCATAATAAGACAATAATAACCTTAATAACCTTGCAATATTGCAAAAAAAAGTATATAATTAAAATATATAAAAAATAAAAGAGGGGGATTATTCATATGTTTTGTGAAAAATGTGGAACTCAATTACCAGATACAGCAGCTTTTTGCACTAATTGTGGAGCAAGTGTTGCAAAAACAAAAAATATAGAAGAAAGACTACCAGATACAGAAATACAATTAAGAGTTGAACCAAGTTTTAAATTCGGATACATTATATTAACAACGATATTACCACCTTTAATGATATACGGAATCTTATTATTAATATCACTATTACCTCTATTCATGTTAAACATAGGAATGGGAATAGCTACTATACTAATATGCTTTGGAATTTTGGTGATCACACTAGGAATAAAAACAATTATAAATAAAAAACAATATGATAATATCTGCTATGACTTTTATAAAACAAAAGTTATTTATAAAGATAGTTTCTTGAATTTATCTGAAAAAGAGGTTAAGTATAAGTATATAAGAGAAGTCACAATGAAGCAAACACTTGTACAAAGATATTTTAACATAGGCAATATTATTTTATTTACAAATGCTGAATCAGGACATGGAAATGGTATTTGTATTGTGAATGTTGAAAATGTTCAAGACGTATATAGAAATATAAAATCAATTACTAGACTTTAAGGGGGAAAATTAATATGTTTTGCAAAAATTGTGGGGCAGAAATGGGAGAAAGTTCAAGATTCTGCCCAAGATGTGGGCATGACAGAATGGGAGAAATGCAACAAAATAGAGAAATAGTGGAAGATAACCGCATAAGGTACCAAGTAAAACCAGAGTTCAATTTACCATATCAAATAATACTTACATTATGGAGAATAATTATATATTTGTTTTTTATATGTGCATGCACAAGCATACACAAATTATGGTTTGAATATCCAACTACATTTTTAATAACAATGGGTTTAGTGATTGCATATATAGCTATAAGACTGATATTGGGGAAAATGCAATATAATGATTTAGAATATAATTTTTATGCTACTAAAATTGAATATAAGGACGGATTTATAAATAAAGAGGAAAAGGAATTAAAATATAACTTTGTACGAGAAGTCACAATGCACCAAAATATTTTAGAGAGGTTATGTGGTATTGGAACAATAAGAATATTTACCAGTGCTTCTAGTGGTGGTTATGGATATAGTAATAAGCACAATAATATGAGAGGTAGAAATGGAATTTATATTCATTGTGTAAGAGATGTTCAATCTCAATATCAATTAATAAAACAAATAATAGATGAAGGAACACCAGAAGACTAAAACATATTTGAAAGATGAATTGTAAAAATAAATACAATGTCATCTTTTTTAGATTTATAAACACCTTATATAATACTAATTGTTAAAAGGTAATTAAATTTGACAGATGGTGTATGCATAATTAGAAAGAGGAGAATATTAATATTGATGACTTATATAATAGAATAGTTACATTAATTGAAAGTGCAAAAATGAATGTAGAAGTAAAAGTCAATGATGAAATAACATTTTGTATTGGATATAGGCATCTAGCACATCTGCACTGGTTTTTCTAGGAATTTGAACTTTTACAAAATGATTATAAAAAGTAAACAGGAGTTATATATGAGAAAGTTAAATTTAATAGTAGTATTTAGTAAAAAATTAGATAGACAAAGGGACGGAGCTTTTGTCTTAGCTTTTTTGATATTTATTTTTTTATGTATAAAAATAATACAGAAAAAGCCATAGATTTTCTTACTTTTCTATAGCGTATTAAAAATCTTTATACGGTCAAAAGGTCAAAAGAAAAAAAGCTGAAATTGGTTTAAATTTCAACTTTTTGGTGCCAACGACGTAGATATTTACAACTCGTTAGCTCTCTTGACGATTGATACAAATATCAATCAATTTATTAAAGTATATCATATTTTTTATAAATTGCAATAACATAAAAAACTTTAATATATGTGAATAAATTATAAGTAAACTGATAGTATCTACAATTCTTTTTCCTCGTGTTTATGTTGCTCTTGTTTACTTTGTTCTACAGATTCTCTAATTTTATATACATCATATATTACAACTTTTAAACCTTCTTTTTCTCTAATCTGTTCTATTTGTTTCA
>CALXJM010000070.1 GCA_944388625.1 uncultured Clostridia bacterium | reverse complement strand
TTCTGTAACAAGGCTTTTCTTGCTGTCAATCCCAAATCTGAATATGATACTCCTCAATGCAAGAATAAAGCTAATGTTTATAAAAATAGAGCAAAAAATAAATAGTAGCAGTTAAAAGCTACTATTTATTTCTTATCAAATCATGCATTTTTATTGTTATATATTTGTGAATACTATTAAATGGAACTAATTTTAAATTTCTCCTTTCCTTTATTAACTCTTGCAAAGAAATCAATTCTTTTCTTGTAATTCTTTTAGATTTCATTTTTTCAATTTGAAATTTTCTTTCTATTAAGTTCTTATTATATTTTCTATATTCAAGAAAAATACTTATAATTTGGCTAACTAACTCAAATGATAGTATAATTCCTAATATAAAATCTATAACTGAATCCTTATACCTTAATATTATATAAATCAAAAATAATATTGATATGATACTCCAAAATATTATACTATTTATCTTTGTTATCTCTTCATCCCATTTTGTATTTTCTACTTGGCAATTAAATATTATCTCATTTCTTGTTTTTCCGCTGTTTTCTGTATACCAGTTTTTTACTCCTGCAGGCTTATCTTCTCCAGTATTACTTTTTTGTTTTTTGAATTCATTGTCATGCTTTCTACAAATTTTATATGCATTTTCTCTTATTTTCTCGTATTCTTTTGGAATATCAAATCCAAATAATATAGCATCAAATATTTCTCTAGCACTTGCAGCGTTTTTTATGCAAAGCTTTTCAAGACAATGTAATATTGCACTTACTGTGGATAGTATTACTACTAATATAGCATTTATATTTATAACAGCTAAAATGGCATTTATTATTAAAACAATTATTTTGACTAGAAATAATATATTTGCTCTATTATATAATTTTCTAGAATAAAACTGTAATTCTAGCATCTTATCTTGATTTTGCTTTTCATTTATTTCTTCCCACATTTTGCATCCTCCTATAATTATCTCTTAAGATTCCAATTTCGTCACTATTTAATAGTTTAAGTATTAATTTTCCATGACAATTTCTTATCCTTTTACCACTTCCACATGGACAAGCTAAATGTCCTCTATACTTTTGGGTACATGCATATTCATATATATTTTTAGCATCATTTAAATTATCCATTCCATAATAACTTTTTATGAATTCATAAATTCCTTTTTCTCCATGCGAATGTTCTCCAAAAGGGAAAATACCATATCTTTTGTAATAAATATATGAAACAAAATATTTTTCTACATATTCTTTTATCCATTCTACAATAGTATGAGATTTCATATACAATCTTTGTTCTAAATCAGTTGCCAAGCAAAGACTTCTGTCATTATACATATGTTGATAATTTTTACTTATCTTGTTAGATATTTCCCATACTATTGGCAATTCATTATTAAAGATTTTTATTTTTATTTCAAAATCTCCTTTAATAAACTCATCGTAGCATATATATTCTACATATATATGCCCCGTAATTTCTCTCTTAATATCATTATATTTTAAATCAGGATAATTCTTTGCTAATAAATCTAAGTTAATTAAGCTTTCCATGGTCTTGGACCCCTCTCTATAGTTGGAACTTTCTTTAGATTATAATAATCCTCTACAATTCTATTTCCAAGTATGTTTCCAATGCTTCTTTCGTAATCTACATTATTTTCATCTAATATTTCCATAAGAGTTTTTTCTAATTTTGAAACCCATTCAAAAAATAATGTTGCTCGTTCTGTTTCAATATTCCAGCTGTCTACAAGATTATCAATTGGATTAACTGGATTCCACATTTCCCATTTGTTTCCTTTTTTAGATATTGTAACCTTTGATTCATATTGTGCTTTAAATTCTTCTTCTGATGATTTTTGATATTTAGAATATATTTTTAATTCATTTAATACTATTCTTATTACCTCTAAAACATCAGCATCGTATGGAATTAAATTTCGTTTAGCAGTGTCTAATACTATTGTACTTATTATTGCAGAAATTGGCTTTAATTCCTCCTTAACTTTTCCCAATTTAGAAAAATGTACATCTCTTGCTCTTTTTAATAATTGTATTGCCATTTGTAATGATGATTTATTAAAATATTCTGGTACATCTTCTTCAGAGTTATATAAATCTGTATTACCTTCAAATATTCTTCTTTTTCTTTCTCTTCTATATCTATTAGCAAAAGGTTCATTAATTTCTTCAAACCATTTTACATATGCTTGAGGATTAGAACTGATCCAATTTGCTTCTCCATTAGTTTTTACCTCAGATATTTCTATTGCAGTATCTACATATTCTAACGGACATCCCTTTATTATCATTTCCTGTTTTCTTGTTGATGTTGTCATTGCAGATGGAACAACATCTATACTAAATCCAACACTACCATAATCAGCATAATTTATTGTAATACACCTATCAAAATAATCTAATTTTGAATGATAATTTTCTGTGCTTTCTAATATTTCTTTTAATTTTTCCCTAATTTCTTTTTGTGTCACCTCATCTGTCGTATTACTAAATAAGCAAATAGAATCTAAATCATAATTTCTTTCTCTTTGTTCTTTATATGGTCTAACAGTTGTTCCTAACATGAATGAACCGTGTGGGTGGAAGATAATACTTTTATCTCTGCTTTTCAAATATTCTTTTAAAGAATCATATTTTTCTTTTGCATTTTTGTACATTGCTGGTGTCAAATCCAGTTTTCCAATTAAATCTTCTATTTCTAATTTTTTATTTTTCATTATCGTTTCCTCCTAAATTAAGTATAAAAAGCAAGACCTTATCCAGGTCTTACTTTTACTTCTTGTCCCTTGGTGGGCATGGATCATTGCCGTATGAATTCTTATTTTGAATTCTACCGTTAAGTCCATGAATAATATGCTCAGAATTGTTTTTTATTGCTCTTTCTCTTCCTGCTGCTTGAGCTTCTGACTTAGTATCATAATAACCTAAGGTTCTATTTGAATTTTCATATCTGTTTGTCCAACCTTCTTTATTATGTACTGTATGAACATTTTTGTTTGACATTATCTTCACCTCCTGTAATATTTTTTGTATAAACTCTTGCAATGCCAAATCAAAAATGTTATAATTTTTTTACCATATTTTAAATTAAGCCGCAAGTATATACCGGTTTGATTTTTAAGAGCTAGCCGCAAACTATGCTCTTTTTTTATGTCATAATAATACTATGTTTTTCAAAAAATGTCAAGCCTTATTGTGGTTTTTTTCGTAATTATTTTTCGTTTTATTATGTTTTTCGAGGTTTTTTATAAGTTCAAGAAAAAAGAACTAATCTTTTTTCTCGATTAGTTCTTTTTACTTTTTCAAACATTTGTTTGCACTTTTATTATCTATGTATTCAACAAATTTATCTATTTTTTCCATACTAGGTTGAAATCCTTTGCATATACTTTTTTCCTTAAATTTCAATCTAATAGTCTCATCATTTCTAACTTGATTGCTATTTTTGGTATGTCTTAAACTTTCTGAAAATCTTTTTAATTCTGTTTTACCATCGTCATTCTTTTCTAAATAATACATTTGATCTATTCTCATTATTTCTTCATCCATAGTATATTGATTATTTGTTGTAAAAACAAGTTGAGAATTAGAGTTCTTTATGGTAATTAATTTTAAGATAAATTTTACCAAATCATTATGTAATGAATTTTCGATTTCATCTATTAATATCATTCCATTACTTTTTAATGTTATTAATACTAAATATATATAACTTAAAAATTTTCTTGTTCCATTTGACATATCATAAAAAGTCAATTTTCGATTACTCTTATTATAATAATATATATTTTTTTGTTTTGTTCCTTCAACCATCTCTGTGTCAAATCTTTCAATCGTTTTATCTATTAATTTTACTACTTGCTCTAAAGTATATTTATCTTCTTCTATCCAATTCAAAATTACCCAATATTGTAGTCCCCTATTGTCTATTGATTCTTCTGCATATATTAATTCATTATTTATATATTCATAAAAACATTTATAATATTCTAACTTTTCTTCAAAACTATAAATAGCTTTTTCGTCAATTATATCCTGTATGAAACTATCTCTATAATTATATTTTAATCCTATCTCACTTTCTAGTCTTTTCTTCTTTATATCTAATTTCGTTTCTTCTTTAGCATTAAAATTACGTTTATAAGTCAATTTTTCCTTTGTTTTGATTTCAATATCAGGATTTAGCGTATATTCCAATCGATATGTGTATATACCAGGTTTAGAACAATTATTTATGTAAGCACATAATTCTATTACTGAGTATTCTTCTTTTCTATTAACATTAGCTTTAGGCATAATTTCCTCTATTCTTCTATAAAATCTTCTTTCTTTCTCTTCTCCTTGCCCTTTTTCTGAATTTGAATTATATTTCAAAAACATCTCTATAGCTGTTATAGCTTTTACAATGCTACTTTTTCCACTTGCATTACATCCTAATATTCCTGTTAATTTATTTATATTCTTTCCTTTTTCTATTTCTACAACAGTTTCTTTTTTGTTTCTTTTTCTTGGTTCAGCTATAAAATCTATTTTTATCTCTTGATCTATACCACATATATTATCTATTTTTATATAAATATACATATTAACCACCTTATTTATTATTTTACATTAATATTTTAATATAAAATGCCGATTTAGTCAATAGTTATCGTGATTTTTTTCTCGTTATTGTAATTTATTACATTTTATATAGTATTTTATTGTTCTATATATTTTCTTTTATGAATTTTTGTGTAATCTTTGTAACACTTGAAAAATAAAGAAAAACTACTAGAATTAACATTAAAATTGTAGTATAATCATGACAAT
>CALXJM010000069.1 GCA_944388625.1 uncultured Clostridia bacterium | reverse complement strand
TTGAAATAAGAGATAGTAAAGATAATTCTTAAAATAGGAGAGGAGAAATTTATGAGTAATACATCATCAAAAAAAGAAGAAAATAATAAGTTTATCATCTGTTGTGGAGGATTTGGAGTAGATGCTAAAAATAATGAACTAGTTTTTATAACAGGCGATGTAAAAGAAATAGATGGTGGAGCAGGAGAAATTGTTATTCCATTAGAAGGTGAATGGTTAAAAACGAAAAAACCAAGAAAGAAGAATTTAGAAAAAGCTGTAAAAACAGTAGACCAAGAAGAAACTACAAAAAGAAAGCCTGGAAGACCAAAAAAATCAGAAACATTGAAACAAGAACAAGATAAAATTAGTACACAACCAGTTAGAAGAGGTAGACCAAGAAAAGAAAAAGTCGTAGATGGAGAAGAAAGATAAAAACCAAAGAGAAGGTGAAAAGGTAAATGGATAAAATTAGAAAAGGCATAAAGAAAATAAAAGGAAAATTAATTTTTTGTTTAATATTGCTAATTGTTATGATTATCATATTTGTAGCCCCATTTTCTATTGCAATTAAAGAGGCTTTAGAAACAGGGGCATTTAACTTCACACAACTTTGGACAAGTTATTCTGAACAATTATCAAATCCATTTGGAACTATAGGGAAGATATTTTCTGCTGAATACATAGGATCTTTTTGGAGTGTGCTTTGGAAATTTACCTTATTTTATATTTTAATTATGGCAGTTGGGTTATATAAAGCTATGCCAAAACATGAATACGATGATATAGAACATGGCTCTAGTGATTGGAGCGAAAACGGAGAACAATATAGCGTTTTAAGTAAAAATAAAGGAATTCTATTAGCACAAAAAAATTATTTACCAATAAATAAAAGGGGAAATATTAATGTACTAGTAGTTGGACGGATCTGGATCTGGTAAATCTGCATCTTATGTTATTCCAAACGCTTATCAATTATTAGGTTCATATGTATTTACAGATCCAAAGGGAGAATTATATGATAAAACTGCGGGATATTTTAAAGCTAATGGGTATGATATAAAAGTATTAAATTTAGTAAGACCTCAAAATAGTGATGGATTTAATCCATTAATGCACATCAACAGCGAAATTGATGTGGATGTTATAGCAAACACTATTGTAAAAGGACAAGCCGATGCAGGAGCGGATAAAGACCCTTACTGGTCAGATATGGCAGAAATGTTATTAAAAGCTTTAATTTATTATTTACTTGCAACAGCGCCAAAAGAAGAACAAAATTTAGCAAGTTGTGCAGAAATGGTAAGAGCAGCAAATAATTCTGGAGGAGAAAACTTGCTAACAGAATTAATTTCAAGATTACCATATGATCATCCTGCTAGAATGTTTTATAAATCTATTGAAATAGCACCAGAAAAAACATACAGCTCTATTCTTAGTTCTTTACAATCTAAACTTGGAAAGTTTGATTCAAAAGAAATTGCCGAATTAACATCTACAAATACAATTGATTTTAAACAAATTGGAGACAGAAAAACTGTTGTGTATGTTATTTCATCAGATACGCATTCTGCATATGATTTTTTACTAACAATATTCTTTTCTCAAATGATACAACAATTATATGATCATGCAGATGATAATGGAGGAGCTTTAAAAATACCAGTATTTTTTATTTTAGATGAATTTGCAAACATTGGAAAAATACCAGATTTTGATAAAAAAATATCAACAAGTAGAAGCAGAAAAATATCTTTTAGTGTTATTTTACAAAACTTAGATCAGTTAGAAGCAGTATATAAAGAATCACATGAAACAATTATGGGAAACTGTGACACACACCTTTTCTTAGGAAGCAATTCTCAAAAAACA
This sequence comes from uncultured Clostridia bacterium, assembly GCA_944388625.1. Taxonomy (GTDB): domain Bacteria; phylum Bacillota; class Clostridia; order TANB77; family CAG-508; genus CALXJM01. The sequence continues at coordinate 3,038 of CALXJM010000069.1, read as the reverse complement.
GTAGAATATTTTTCAAAAGCATTAGGAGAAAAAACCATTTCAAGAGAAAGTTTATCTATTAACCGAGATAGAAATGACTGGAAGCAAGGCAAGAGTGTTTCAGACCAAGTAATGGCAAGAGCGCTTTTAACACCAGACGAATTAAGAAGACTAGATAATGACTTATGTATTATTTATGAAAAAGGAATTAAGCCTATTAAAGCACGCAAATATTATTATTTCGAAAATTCAACAGTAAAACTTGCAGCAAAATACCCAATGAGCCACAATAATATAGAAAAAATAGATAGAGGAACATGGAGAAAATTTAATCCATATAATCCATATAGAGAAGGGGAAGCACAAAAAGAAAATAATCAAATTGAATCTTTAGATGATTTATTTGAGGATGAAATAGAACAAGAAAAAGTAATTAATGAACCGGAACAAGAAATAAATCTTCAAAAAGAACTAGAAGAAAAATTTGATGAATTGTTTGGAAATTTTGAAGAAGAAACAAAATCTAAAAAAGTAAATACAGAAGAAACAGATCCATTTGAAGACTTAATGGGATAAAAAAATATAAAATAAAAAGGCGAACACAAAGTTCGCCTTTTATTTTGAGCCAATATAGTCTATATATTAGTGTAATATATTTTTCTTGACGAGAAAAAAAGTGTATGATAAAATAAAAAAAACAAAAGTTCTTATATAGTAAATAAAATTTTTTATATAGAAATATGGACTCACTCTAAAAAAGAAAGAAGGAAAATTATGAAATTTGTACACATGGCTGATTTACATTTAGATGCACAATTTACAAATTTAACAAGGGAAAATCATTTAGGAGAATTAAGAAGATTAGAACAAAGAGAAGCATTAAAAAATGTAATTCAATATTGCAAAGAAAATGAAATAGAACTATTATTTATTTCGGGAGATTTATATGAACAAAATTACATTAGAAAAACGACGATAGAATATATAAACAAACTTTTTGCAGAAATACCAAATACAAAAATTTTTATTGCGCCAGGAAATCATGATCCGTATATAAAAAATTCTTTTTATTATAATTATTCTTGGAATGAAAATGTTAAGATATTTAAAGGAGAAATAGAAAAATATTCATATAAAAATTGCAATATTTATGGTTATGGATTTACAGATTTTTATTTAGAAAGGAATAATCAAACAGAAATAAAAATAGATGAAAATGATAAAATTAATATATTAATTACACATGGAGAATTAAATGCTAGTGATTTATCAGAAAAAAATTATAATCCATTATCAGAAAAACAGCTAGAAAAAAGTAATTTTGACTATATTGCTTTAGGACATATACATAAACCATATTATAAAGAAAAAGAACTTCAAAAAATTGTATATCCAGGTTCTTTAATTTCACTAGGATTTGATGAACAGGGAGAACACGGAATGATAGTAGGAGAAGCAGAAAAAGATAAATTTAAAATCAAATTTATACCGATAGATAAAAGAAGTTTTAAAGAAATTTTAATAGATATATCTGAAATATATTCAAAAGAAGAATTAATAGAAAAAATAAATGAAATAGAAATAGATATAAATGAATTTGTTGAAATTGTTTTAATAGGGAAAAGACATTTTGAAATTAATAAAAACGAAATTTATAAATTAATTAACAATAAAAATATATTAAAAATAAAAAACGAAACAAAAATAAATTATAATTTAGAAGAAATAGCTAAAGAAAATAATTTAAAAGGGATTTTTGTAAGAAGAATGCTAAAGAAATGTGAAGAAAATGAAAAAGCAAAAGAAGAAATTGAAAAAGCAATAGAAATTGGACTAGATGCTATTTTAAGTAAATAAAAATTTATAGGAGTAATAAAAATGAAAATTGAAAGCTTAAAAATAAATAGCTTTGGCAAATTAGAAAATATAGAAATATCATTAAAAGAAAAAATAAATATTATTTATGGAAATAATGAAAGTGGAAAATCTACAATATTAAAATTTATTGCAGGAATGCTTTATGGGTTATCTAAAAACAAAAACGGAAAAGAAATTTCAGACTATGAAAAATATAAACCATGGAAAAAAGATGAATATTCTGGAAAAATAAAATATAAATTAGATAATGAAGAAACTTATGAAATTTTTAGAGATTTTCATAAGAAAAATCCAGAAATATTTTTAGGGAGTACAGAAAATATTACAAAACAATTTTCTATTGATAAAAATAAAGGAAATGAATTTTTTAGAGAACAGACAAATATAGAAGAAAATTTATTTTTTCATACAGCAGGAGTTATGCAGGAAGAAATAAAACTAGATAAAACAGATCAAAATGTATTAATACAAAAAATAACAAATTTAATTTCAAGTGGCGATGATAATATTTCATATAAAAAATCTATAGAAAAATTAAATCGAAAATTAATAGAAGAAGTGGGAACTAATAGAACGATAGATAGACCTATTAATTTAATAGAAGAAAAAATCCAAAAAATAAAAAGCGAAGAAAAAAACATAGAAGAATTAAATCAAAAATTATTTTATATAGAAGAAAATAAAAATGAAATTCAGCAAGAAATTATATTAAAAGAACAAGAAATAAATTTACTAAAAAAAATAAAACAAGAAAAAGAAATAGAAAATATAGAACAAGAAAAATTAAAAATAAATAAAAAAATAGAAGAAGAAATAAATAAAAAAATAGAAGAAAATAAAAATAAATTAAATTTAATAAAAGAAGAAAAAATAAAAATAAATAAAGCAAATAATATTATTTTTTTTGTATTATTTTTTTTAATAATTTTTTTAAATATTATTTTTTGGGGGAATAATATTATTTTATTTTTGGGAATAATGTTAAATATTTTAATAGCAGGAATATATTTTTTTAAAAAAATAAAAATAAAAAATAAAAATAAAATAAATTCAGAAAAAATAATACAAGAAAAAAATAAAATAAAAAACGAAATTGAAATTTTAGAAGAAAATAAAAAAAATAAAATAAAAGAAAATAAAATAATCGAAAAAGAAATAGATGAAAAAATAATACAAGAAAA
>CALXJM010000068.1 GCA_944388625.1 uncultured Clostridia bacterium | reverse complement strand
GTGAAAAGAAGCATACTCATTTTTTGCTCATCAATAGGAGCAGTAAGAAAACGAGTATCTCCAGCATTTAGTTTTTCTTTTCCCATGTTTATAAGTTCTGTAAAAGATGGAAAATCAGGATTTTCTTCCATACAAATAAAATTTTGAACTTGTGTTGAATTACGTTTTTTTATTTCTCTCATAGTATTCAAATAATCTTTTCCAAAAATAACAGCATTTGCATAGCTTCTTTGCAAAAGAGACTCTATTTCTTGCTCTGGGAGCCCTTTATCTAAAGGAACTGTAATTCCTGTACCATTAACTGTGGCAAAATAAGTTACAGCCCATTCATAGCAGTTCTTGCCAATAATAGCAATTCTTTTTCCATTTAATCCTAAATTAAAAAAAGAAGTACCAAGATAATTGATATCGTCTTGAAACTGTTTATAAGAAACATGTGTGTAAGAAATATCTTGACCACACTTATTTTTTAAAATAAAAGCATCTTCATTAGAGTGAAGAGAAACAGAATTTTTAAGCAATTCTCTTAAATCTTTAAATTCTTTAAATTCAGCATCATTGTTAACATTACTTTTCATAGTAATAAAAACCTCCATCTAAGCAAATTTATTGCTTTCTATAATTTCTTCCATAGTTATAAATATACAATATTTTGTAATCTGGTTTGCAATACTAGATTATCACATGTAGATTGACATGTCAATGACTTGACTACATATTCAAAAAATGATAAGATAACAAAAATAATATTTATGTGTTAAGGAGTGAGAATTTGAATAATAATAGATTAGAATTAGCAATTTATGTAATTAATTTAAAAATAGCAAACGAAATAAAAAATAATAAAGAAAACAACTATGAAAAATTTAAAGAAAATTTAGAAAAACTCTATAAAGAAAAAGAAGAAATATACATAAATAAAGAGGAAACAATAAATAAGATACTTACGAAATATTTAGAAGAATTAAAAGGAGTTAATTAAAATAATGGAAAAAGATGATAAAAAGTACGATTTAACACAAGAAGAATATAATAGATGTTTAATAAGAGCAGAAATTGCAACATTTATGCAAGGAGAAACTGTTGATAGACCAGTATCTATATTTATTGTAGGACAAGCAGGAGCCGGAAAAACAGGGTTAAAACGATTTGCTATAAACGAAGCAGAAGGTATGAGAAAACTTGGAAGATATATAGAACTTAATCCAGATGAAGTAGCAATACATCATGAACATTACCAAAAGATAATAAAAGAATTTCCAAATGAATCTTATAAAATTCTTCAAAGGTTTGTAAGTCCTGCTATGGATACTTATTTAAGGCCAAAAGCCGTAGAACTAAGAAATAACATTTTGCAAGAAGGAACTTTTGGAGCAATGGAAGGATATCTAACTATACTTGATTTCCAAAAAAACGGCGGAAATGCATCAATTGGGAAATTAAATAATGATGGAACAAGAGAAAAAAGAAATGTAAGAGGGGGATATGACATAGAAATAAATATATTAGCAGTCGACAAATTTGAAAGTATAATATCTTGCTATGAAAGAGAACAATATTTTAGAGAAGCTGGATTACCACCAAGAGTTGTTACAATGGAAAACCATGATAGAGCATATATTAATATGTTAGAAACTATAAAAGCAGTAGAAAGCAGAGGACTTTTTAATAGAATTAGAGTATTTAAAAGAGGATATTCGCCTGATAGACCAGAATTAATATATGTTAATGGTGACGGAAAATATGCAGGAACAGTAGATGCAGTTACTGCGGAAAGAGCAAGAAACCGAAAAGAGTTGCTAAGCAATCCAGAACAATATATAGAAAGAATTGAAAGATTGAGGGAAAGAATAAACAATAATGGAATTAAGCAACAACTGACTAGACTAGAAGAATTGGAAGATATGTTTAATGAAGAAGTGAAAAAACATAGAGATTGTAAGAGTTTATGAGGTGATAATTTTGATTGATTTACATATGCATTCTGCATATTCAGATGGAGAAAATACAGTAATAGAATTATTAGAAAAAGCACAAATAAATAAATTAGAATATATTTCTATAACAGACCACGATAATTGCAATGCTTATATTGAATTGAATAATATAGATATACACAAATATTATTTAGGAACTATAATACCTGGAATAGAAATAAAATGTTCTATTAATGGAAGACTAATAGAAGTACTAGGATATAAATTCAATATTGAAAAAATGAATAAGTGGGTAAGCGAATTTTACAAAGACAAATCAAAGGAAAAATTACAGCAAAAATATTTTGACTTATTATATGAAAAATCTATAAAAATGGGGTTAACTTTAAATTCAAAAGAGAATGTAGCATTTAATAGCAAAAAAGACTGGGCAAGTTTAGCTATTTATAACGAAATAAAAAAACATCCAGAGAACCAAACAAGAGTACCAGATGATTTTTGGGCGGAATTTAATACATTTTCTAAAAAGTACTGTGGAAACAAAGAGCATATTTTATATATTAATAAAGAAGAAGATTATCCCTCTATACAAGAAGCTATAGATGCAATTAAAAATTCTGAAGGATTGGTATTCTTACCACATTTATTTATTTACAAATGGGTAGACAATCCTAAAAAATTTATAAATGATATTCTTAAAACTTATAGTATAGACGGTATAGAATGTTATCATAGTGATTTTAGCGAAGAAAATATTGCTTATTTGAAAGACCTATGTAGAGAAAGAAATTATCTTATGAGTGGTGGTTCAGATTACCATGGAAAAAACAAACCAGGGATAGAAATGGCAATAGGAAAAGGAAATCTAAAAATTACAACAGATATTGTTAAAGATTGGATAAACAGATGATGTTTTACATTAAAGTTTCTCATACAATCATTTACTTAATGTAAATTAAATACTATAAAACTGATTGTAAATATATTTGTAAGGAAATGAAGTAATGAATCAAGATGAAGTTTTAAAATTTCATATTCCAAAGTGGGAAGAGCTTCCAAATATTAACTTATATTTGGATCAAATTGTTATTATATTAGAAGAATATTTAAAACCATATATTGGTAACAAGGAAGAAAAAATTATTACTAAAACAATGATTAATAATTATGTAAAGCAAGAATTACTAGAGCCTCCAATCAAGAAAAAATATAAAAAAGAACATATAGCTTATTTATTTGTTATATGTATTTTAAAACAGGTTTATAGTATCAGTGACATAAATGAATTAATTAAAGTTGCTTTAAAAGATAACACTGTAGAAGAAGCTTATGATAAATTTTGTGTAGCCTTAGAAAAAGCAATATATGCAACATTTGGAGAAAAAAGATATGAAGAGAGTGAAAACATGACAGAAGAAAAATACTTGCTAAAAAATGTAACACAATCTTTTGCAAATAAACTATATGTGGAAAAGAAATTTTTACATAAATAAATACAGAAAAAGCATAAAATCAGTTGACAATAATAAAAAAATGAGTTAGTATAATATATAATTAAATAATAAACAAAGATGAGACAAAGTAAAATAAAGGTTGCTACCAGAGAGGGTTAGTGATACGCTGAAAGCTAATCTAAGTAAACGTATTTGAAAAACTACCTCGGAGTTTTCTGCTTAAAAGGCAGACGTGTAAGATGCGATAAAATCTAAAATGAAGTAAAATTTAGGGTGGAACCGTGTAAATAAGCACCCCTATTAATTAAAAAGATTAATAGGGGTGCTATTTTATTGCAATGATTTTGCTACTAATATATTCCCTATTAATTCAAAGGAGGTTTTTTTATGTTTAAAATTAAATTAGAAGGCGGAAAAACAATGGAAGTAGAAGAGAGAACTTTTTGGCATACAACTTCTCATATACTAGCACAAGCAGTAAAAAGATTATATCCTAATATAAAATTAACAATAGGGCCAGCCATAGATAATGGATTTTATTATGATTTTGATACAGATAAACCCTTTTCACAAGAAATGCTTGAAAAAATAGAAGAAGAAATGAAAAAAATTGTAAAAGAAGACTATAGAATAGAAAAATTTGTTTTACCTCGCGAAGAAGCAATTAAACTTATGGAAGAAAAAGAAGAACCATACAAAGTAGAATTAATTAAAGAATTACCAGAAGGTGAAGAAATTTCTTTCTACAAGCAGGGTGAATTTGTTGATTTATGTGCAGGACCACATATTCCAAGCACTGGAGGAGTAAAAGCTTTTAAACTTTTATCTTCTTCAGGAGCTTATTGGAGGGGCGATGAAAAAAATAAAATGCTACAAAGAATTTATGGAATATCATATCCAAAAGCCTCTGAACTAGAAGAATATTTAAATTTAATAGAAGAAGCTAAAAAAAGAGATCATAGAAAATTAGGAAAAGAATTAGAATTGTTTTTCTTTGACGAAACAGCACCCGGAATGGCATATTGGTTACCAAAAGGTTTTAAAATGATGAATGTTTTAATTGATTTATGGAGAAAAGAACATGAAGAAAGAGGATATCAGGAATTCTCTGGTCCACAATTAAATAGTAGCAGTTTATGGAAAACTTCTGGACATTGGGAACACTATAAAGAAGATATGTTTATTTTAGAAGATGCAGATGGAAATGAACAAGCTCTAAAACCAATGAATTGCCCAAACTCTATAAAAGTATATCAAACTAAATTAAGAAGTTACAAAGACTTGCCATTAAGATTTAATGATATTGATGTAATTCACAGAAATGAAAAATCAGGACAATTAAATGGATTATTTAGAGTTAGAATGTTTAGACAAGATGATTCTCATAACTTCATTATGGAATCACAAATAAAGGAAGAAATAAAGGATATTATAGAAATTATAAAAAAACTTTATGGAATTTTTGGATTAAATTATCGCTTAACATTATCCACAAGACCAGAAGACTTTATGGGAGAAATTGAAACATGGAATAGAGCAGAGGAAGATTTAAGAGGAGTACTAGATGATATCTGTGGTAAAGAAAATTATGAAGTAAATGAAGGAGATGGGGCTTTTTATGGACCAAAAATAGACATAAAGATGAAAGA
>CALXJM010000067.1 GCA_944388625.1 uncultured Clostridia bacterium | reverse complement strand
ATAAATTTATTGAGCAAAGAATGAATGGTACTTGTGCCGGCGGAACAGGAGCTTTCTTAGATCAAATGGCTTCTCTTCTAAATACAGATACTGCTGGATTAAATGAGCTCGCTAAAGGATATCAAACTATTTATCCTATTGCTTCTCGTTGTGGTGTTTTCGCAAAAACAGACGTTCAGCCTTTGTTAAATGAGGGGTCAAGAAAAGAAGATATTGCTGTATCTATTTTTCAAGCTGTTGTAAATCAAACTATTAGTGGTTTAGCTTGCGGAAGACCAATTCGTGGAAATGTAGCTTTTTTAGGTGGCCCTCTAAACTATTTGTCAGAGCTACGCAAAAGATTTATTGAAACTTTAAATTTAACAGAAGATCAAATTATTGTTCCTACAGATGCTCATCTATTAGTTGCTCAAGGTGCAGCCCTTGCTTCATTGGATTCACAGCCAGTAGACGCAAGTATTCTAAAGAATAAAATTGAGACTTTAAAAAATTCACATGATAATACGTCTCATCCTTTAAAAGCACTGTTTAAAACTGCAGAAGATTATAAAGCTTTTAAACAAAGACATGAAAAAGCTACAACACCAAAAAAAGATTTAAATTCATACTCCGGCGATTGTTTCTTAGGAATAGATGCTGGTTCTACTACTACAAAGCTAGTTTTAATTGATCGTGATGGTAACTTATTATATTCCGATTATGGAAGTAATGAAGGAAATCCATTAAAAAGTGTTATTACTATGCTAAAAAAACTATATGCAGTTTTACCAGAAAAAGCTATCTTACGTTATAGTGGTGTTACCGGATATGGTGAAAAGTTAATTCAAACAGCTTTAAATGTAGATTTAAATGAAATTGAAACAATTGCCCATTATACAGCCGCAAAGCAATTTCAACCAAATGTAACCAGTATTGTAGATATTGGTGGGCAAGATATGAAATATATTAAAATGAAAAATCATGTAATTGATAATATTATGCTTAATGAAGCCTGTTCATCCGGTTGTGGATCTTTTATTGAAACCTTTGCTAAAAGTTTAAATCTATCTATACAAGAATTCGTAAAAGAAGCTTTAAATGCAAAAAGACCTGTTGATTTAGGTTCACGCTGTACTGTGTTTATGAATTCTAAAATTAAGCAAGCTCAAAAAGAAGGCTATTCCGTAGGAGATATCTCTGCTGGTCTCTCTTATTCTGTTGTTAAAAATGCTATTCAAAAAGTAATGAAAGTACGAGATGTGAATACTTTAGGAGATAAAATCGTTGTTCAAGGAGGCACTTTCTATAATGATGCTGTACTTCGTAGCTTTGAATTAATAGTCGGAAAAGAAGTTGTTCGCCCAGATATTGCAGGTTTAATGGGAGCTTTTGGTATGGCTTTACTCTCTAAAGAACAATTTGAATCTAATATGGATATGGAACATATATCTACTATATTGAAAGAAAATGAGCTTGATTTACTAGATATAAAAGCAACTCATACTCGTTGTGGTTTATGTGAAAATAATTGCCTTCTTACCATTAACTCTTTTGGAAATGGTAAAAAGTTTATTTCAGGAAATCGTTGTGAACGTGGTGCTGGTATTAGCAATACAAAAACAAATTTACCAAATTTATATAAATATAAATATGAACGCTTGTTTAATTATACGCCTTTAGATGAGGCTAATTCCCCTAGGGGTACAATCGGAATTCCTCGAGTTTTGAATATGTATGAAGATTATCCTTTTTGGTTTACATTTTTCACATCTCTCGGTTTTCGTGTAATTCTTTCTGAAAAGAGTACTCGAAAAACATATGAAAAAGGAATGGAATCCATGCCATCAGAATCAGTATGTTACCCAGCTAAACTTGCTCATGGGCATATTATTAGTTTAATAGAAAAGGGTATTAAAACTATTTTTTATCCTTGTATTCCATATTCTAGAAAAGAATATGAAAAAGCAGATAATCATTATAATTGCCCAATTGTTATTTCTTATTCAGAAGTTATTAAGAATAATGTAGAAGAACTTAAAAATGTTAAATTTTTAAATCCATTCTTGCCTCTAGAACCTAAGAATTTAACCAGTCGCATTTTAGAATTAGAAGAATTTAAAGAATATAATTTTACGAAAAAAGAATTATATAATGCTGCAATAAAAGCCACTGAAGAATATAAAAAGTTTAAAACTGATATTCAAAAAAAAGGTGAAGAAACTATACAATATTTAAAAGAAAATAATTTAAAGGGAATTGTTCTAGCTGGTCGTCCATATCATGTAGACCCAGAAGTCAACCATGGTATTGATACATTAATTACAAGCTTAGGGCTTGCTGTACTTTCCGAAGATAGTATTTCACATTTAGGCGAAGTAAAAAGGCCAATTAGAGTTGTAGATCAATGGGTATTTCATGCAAGATTATATGCAGCTGCTTCTGTTGTAGGCACTCAAGACAATCTAGAATTAATTCAATTAAATTCTTTTGGTTGTGGAGTAGATGCTGTTACAACAGATCAAATAGAAGAAATTCTATCTAGCTTTGAAAAAATGTACACTTTAATAAAAATTGACGAAGTTAATAATTTAGGAGCTGTACGCATTCGTATTCGTTCTCTTCTTGCTAGCATGAATAAACGTTTAAAAATAAAAAAAGAATCTGCTAGTTTAGGAAACTATGAGCAAAACAAGGTTGCATTTACAAAAGAAATGAAAAAAGATTATACTATTTTAATCCCACAAATGGCTCCAATTCATTTTGAATTATTGGAAACAGCAGTTAAATCAGAAGGATATAATGTAAAATTACTTCGAAATTGCACACAACATACAGTAGAAACTGGATTAAAATATGTTAATAATGATGCATGTTATCCATCTATCTTAACTACTGGGCAAATGATTGAAGCCCTAGAGTCTGGAGAATATGATATTAATAAAACTGCTCTTATTATGTCTCAAACCGGCGGAGGTTGTCGTGCTACAAATTATATTGGCTTTATAAGAAAGGCATTAAAAGATGCTGGTTTCCCTAACGTTCCAGTAATATCTTTTAACATTGTTGGAATGGAAAAAATGCCGGGATTTAAAATTACTATTTCTTTAATGGAAAAACTTTTAAAAATGGTGGTTTATGGTGATTTACTACAAAAAATGTTAACAAAAAATAGAGCTTATGAAATACATAAAGGAGAAACTCAGGCTTTATTTGATAAATGGATGTCTAAATGTAAAGAATTATTAGTCCATTCTAATAATAAACAATTTAAGCAGAGTATTTATGATATTGTTAATGATTTTGAAAAAATCGAACTTGATACAAGCGTTGAAAAACCGAAAGTAGGAATTGTAGGGGAAGTTTTAATTAAATATCATCCTTTTGGAAATAATTTTGTAGTAGATATATTGGAAAAAGAAGGTGCTGAGGTAATTCTTCCAGATTTCATGGGATTTGTTAAATTTATGGCTACGCACAAAATTACATTTAATACTTTATTAAAAACAGACAAGGCAAAAGCAAAAATCTTTAAATTTGCTATTAATTTAATTGATATTTTAGAAAAAGACATGAGAATTGCTCTTGCTAGTTCAAAAAAAGGTTATCTTCCACCATGTAATATTTGGGAATTAGAAGATAAAGTAAAAGATGTTTTATCAATTGGAAATCAAACTGGTGAAGGCTGGTTCTTAACAGCAGAAATGATTGAATATATTGAGCATGGAATTCCAAATATTGTATGTGTGCAACCATTCGCTTGTTTGCCAAACCATGTTGTTGGAAAAGGTGTTATTAAATCAATTAGAGAAAAATTTCCAAATGCAAATATTTCTCCTATAGATTATGATCCTGGTGCAAGCGAATCTAATCAAACTAATCGTTTAAAATTACTAATGACTGTTGCAAAAGATAATTTAAAACTAAAGTTACATCAAAAAAATGCTATAAATAAAGAAAATACTCAAACAAGAAGAGACACTTCTTCACATGTATAAAACTGCTTCGCAATTATTATTACGAATATGTATAGATTAATCTTGTTGTATATGGAAAAATTTACTTGCATACAAAATAAAAAGCTAATGAGCAAAAGCTCATTAGCTTTTTATTTTGTAAAATTTGCTATGTATAGAGTAGATTTTTTATGTATTCACATAAGACTTTTTTATAAATTCTATGTACTATAATTGATTGGTTTTTCTATATATTCTGTTAAGTCTGGCATTTCTAAATCTTCATCTGTTGCTTCATTTAAATTTAATGTATAATCACTTACATTATAATCTCCTTTTATATCAATAATTTCTGTTCTAATAACTCTACAAGTTTCTTTGTCAATCCATACTTTAATAGTAGAATAATTTGTTTCCTTACTTGCTTCATAAGATAGTGTATAGTATTTTTTGCCTTCATACTCTTCTGTATCAAAACCAGTCTTTCCTATTATAAATGTAGTAAAACGTTTTCTAGCAGTATCTGGAAGGAATGTCGGTAATTCTATATTGGTTACCCATTCCTCTAATAATGCAGGTGGCAATTTTGAATATTCTTTTGTTTCTGTATCTATAGCGTAAGAAAGTCTCTCTGGTCTAAAAATTTCATAAGAATATGAATTTCCCTGTTCTTTTTTAAATTTTCCATCTTTGTAATAATCTTTTATTAATCCATAGATTGTTTCTTCATTCTCATTTTGAATCTTTCTTTCCTCAATAAGCAAATAATTTGTACTAAAAATATGATTTGCATCCCATATTTTTTGAATAATAAAAAATTTGTAAATTATGTTTAAAATAATAAGTATTAAAACAATTAGGATAATCTCTAAAATAATTTTAATTATCTTCTCTCTTTTTTGCTTTTCCATACTATTCCTCCTTTCGTTATTTCGTTTCGCAATTTAACTATGTTATTTATATTATACTTTATATTTAATATTTTTTCAACCCTTATTTATATTTAAAAATTCCTTGAATAATTATTTTTTATTTTAAAATTATTCCTATTTGTTTATTATTATTTGTGGATATGTTTTTTTTATTTTTTATTACCTGTGGATAAAAATTATTTATTTTTATTATTTAATTATAATTTTATTTTTTATAATAAATATTAATTATTTTTTTATTAAATTTATTATTTATTA
>CALXJM010000066.1 GCA_944388625.1 uncultured Clostridia bacterium | reverse complement strand
ATAATATCTCCTTTACACTATAAAAAACTTTATAGTACATAACAAAATCATTACTAATTGTATAGCAAAATAGAAATTTTGTCAAATGAAACTATTGGAAATCTTAGGGCTTGTAGGAAAAAGAGTGTATAAGAAAGATATGTAGAAAATATTCTAAAAGTAGAACTTGTATCATATATTGTATTAGTAAAAAAGAGGACTTGTTATAAACAAGGGAAAGGAAAGGTTTAAAAGATGAATAGTAAAAAAGTAACTTATATTTTGATTGCCGTAATTATTGTATTGTTAATTGTTTTTGTAATTTTAAAATGGCCAAAAGAGAAAAAAGAAGAAATATCAGAATACATACCAGAACAAGAAATAACGGAAAGTCAAGCTAGGCAAACACTAGTAACACTATATTACTGTAATAGTGAAACTGGCGAATTATTGCCAGAAGCCAGACTTATTGATGCAAAAGAGTTAATTCAAAATCCATATAAAACATTAGTAGAATTATTAATTGCTGGACCAAAAAATGAAAAAGTAAAAGCCAATATTCCTCAAGGAACCATAGTAAATTCTGCAGAATTACAAGGAGACATGGTAATATTAGATTTATCTAAAGAATTTATAAGCGGTGTTAAATTAGGAGAAGAAGAGGAAAAGAAAATTATTAATTCTATTGTTAATACTTTGGTAGAACTTACGGAAGTAAACTCTGTTAAAATTTTGATTGATGGAGAGGGAAATAGAGAATTTGAAGATGGCGCTATAAATTTTAAAGAACCTTTTACTAAAGAAACAATATAACTTATTTTAGCAGATGATATAATTTAATGTAACTAAGGACTTTATCTATATTATTTAAAAAGTTTTCAACTTCTTTTAAAGAATGTATGGTATTGTCCTTTTTTTGTTTAAAATCAAAATTTTTTCTTTCACATGAATTTTGATATTCACTAATTTGAGATAAACGATTTTCAATCATAAAAAACCTCCTTTTGATTAATTGTTTTAAAATTTTTTTAGAAGATTTGAAAACAACAAAAATTCTAATTCGAACAGAAAGAACTTAATTTTAAGGCTATTTTAATTAGAAATAAAGTAGACTTTTAAATGCTTTTGCTATATAATATGATAAAAAATTAAAAAGGATAAAAAATGAAAATAAAATTAGAAAAAGAAGAAAGAATAGACGATTTACAGTACAAAGGTTTAAAAATTATTCAAAATACAAAGGGATTTTGTTATGGAATAGATAGTGTTTTGTTAACAGACTTTGCAAAGAAGATTAAACCTAATAGCGAGGTGCTAGATTTAGGAACTGGAAATGGAATTTTGGGTATTTTGTTATGTGGAAAAACTAAATTAAAAAAAATTATAGGTATAGAGATTCAACAAGAAGTGTATAACTTAGCTCAAAAAAATATTAAATATAATCAATTAGAAGAAAGATTTAAAGTAATTTGTGAGAATATAAAAAATATTAGTAAAATATATAAAAAAAACACTTTTGATGTAATTGTAACCAATCCTCCTTATATGAAAGCAGGCAGAGGGCTAAAAAATGAGGAAAGAACAAAACTAATTGCAAGACATGAAATAGAGTGCGATTTAGAAGATGTGCTAAAAGCTTCATATGAAGTTTTAAAAGAAAAGGGAGAATTTTATATGGTGCATAGAGCTAATCGTATAGTTGATATTTTATATTTTATGAGATTATATAAAATAGAGCCCAAAATTATACAATTTGTACAACCATCCTATGATAAAGAGCCTAAATTAGTTCTAGTAAAAGGTATAAAAAATGCAGGAGAATTTTTAAAGATACAAAAAAATTTAGTAATTTATAAAGAAGATGGAACTTATACAGAAGAATTGCTGAAAATCTATAATGGATAAGCAGTATAATATATTTTAAGAAGGGAATAAAAATGGTAGGAAAATTATACTTAGTAGCAACACCAATAGGGAACCTAGAAGATATTACTTTAAGAGCAATTAATGTATTAAAAAAAGTTGATTTAATTGCAGCAGAAGATACAAGACATACTTTACAACTACTTAATCATCTTGAAATTTCAAAACCACTTGTTAGTTACTATAAACAAAATGAAAAATATAAAAAAGAGCTAATTATAGAAAAACTAGAAGAAGGGAAAAACGTGGCAATTGTATCGGATGCAGGTACTCCAGCTATTTCAGATCCAGGGGAAGAAGTTGTGAGATATGCAATTGAAAAGAATATAGATGTTATACCAATTCCTGGTGCTAATGCTGCTATTTCTGCTTTGATATGTTCAGGACTTAATACTAATCAATTTACTTTTATAGGTTTTTTACCAACAAATAAAAAAGAAAAAAAAGAAATTTTAGAAGATATAAAACAAGAAAAAAGAACTCTTATTTTCTATGAGGCTCCTCATAAATTAACAAAAACATTAGAGGATATTAAAGAAATACTAGGGAATAGAGAAATTGCTTTAGCAAGAGAATTAACAAAATTACATGAAGAATTTATTAGAGGAGATATACAAAGTGTATTAAAAAATTTAGGTGAACCAAGAGGAGAGTTTGTAATTATAGTAGAAGGTAGTAAGCTTGGAGAAAGAGAAGCACAAATAGAAGACTTAAAACAATTATCACTAGAAAAACATTATGAATTTTATCAAAATTTAGGAATGAATAAAAAGGAAATAATAAAACAAATAGCAAAAGACCGAAAAGTAGAAAAAAATGAAATCTATCAATATTTCATGTGAATTAATAAGAAGGTGTGTGTTATTGAAAGCAAAGTTTTCGACGCGCACATGTGCATTTTACTTCGCAAATATGCAAAATAAAAGAAAACTAACCTTGTTGTATAGCAAAAATCGTTAAAAATACTGGTATATTAATAAAATAGTCAATTTTTCCTATACAATAGAAAATAAAAACGGGATTTATTTCCCGTTTTTATTTTCTTCGCTAATTTGTAACATAGTATGTAAACATTTATCACAAACTAACCTGTCTTTGTATGATATAAGGTTTTTTGCATTCCCACAAAAAGTACAATTTGGTTCAAACTTTCTTAAAACAATAGAAGAACCATCCACGTATATTTCTATAGGGTCTTTTTCTTTAATTTTTAGCTTATTTCTAAGCTCCATTGGAAGAACAACTCTTCCAAGTTCGTCAATTTTTCTAACGATTCCAGTTGATTTCATAATTTCCCTCCTTAAAGTTTGCGATTACACTATATGCATAAGTAAATAATAACACAATAAATGGAAAAAGGCAATAGATTTATTTACATTTATTTACTTTTTTTACCAAAAAAATATTTATTTGGACAATTACATTTTTCCCAAAATTTAACATATAAAACAAGAAGCGGAATACAATTAAAGAAAGGAGTAAGACATGTTAAACTTAATTTGGCCAATTTTTATTATTATTTCTTGTACATATGGCATTTTTTCTGGAAAAGTAAATGAAATGAATACAGCTGTGTTTTCATCAGTTGCAGATGCAGTACAACTAGCAATTACCTTTTTAGGAACAATTTGTTTATGGAGCGGAATTATGCAAATTGCTTCAAAAACTTCTTTAATGATTAAATTAACACAGTTATTAAAACCGATTATTTCTTTTTTGTTTCCAGATGTTAATCCTGAAAAGGAAGAGTACAAACAAATTTCTATGAATATAGTAGCCAATTTACTTGGTTTAGGAAATGCAGCAACTCCAATTGGATTAAAAGCAATGAAAGAACTGCAAAAAAGTAATCCTAAAAAAGATACATTATCTAACTCTATGATTATGTTTATTGTTATTAATACAGCTTCAATACAATTAATACCAACAACAGTTATTGCAATTCGAGATTCTTTGGGAGCTAGTAATCCAACAGAAGTTATTGTACCTATATGGATTGTTAGTATATGTTCTATTATAACGGTTGTTATAGCTACGAAATTATTTATAAAACTTGGAAAATGAAAGGTGAAATGATGAATTTTATTAATTATTTGTCAGGAGTAGCAATTCCTTTTACTATTTTAATAATAGTTGCTTATGGAGTGATAGAAAGGAAAAAGACTTTTGATATTTTCTTAGATGGAGTAAAAGAAGGAATTCAAATTGTAATTAAAATATTTCCTACTCTTATAGGATTATTCATAGCTGTTGGGCTATTAAGAAGCTCAGGGATTATAGACATAATAATTCAATGGATAAAACCAGTGATTCAACTCTTTAAAATTCCTGTCGAAATTATGCCATTAGCAATTTTGCGACCTATTTCCGGAAGTGCTTCTATGGCGATAGCTACAGATATTATGAAATTATATAATGTAAATAGTCAAATTGGATTTATGGCTTCTGTTATTATGGGGGCAACAGAAACAACTATATATACCATAGCAATTTATTCAAGCTCGGTTGGAATAAAAAATACACGATTTGTTCTAATAGCATCACTATTAGGAGACTTAATTGGATTAGTTGTGTCCGTAATGGTGTGTCGATTTTTGTCGGCAAGTTTTTCTTGACAATAGAAAAAAAGTATAGTAAGATAAAAACAGTTTAGATATACTTTTGGAGAAAAAAATGTTTTTTTATGTCATTTTATTTTTTATCATCTTTTTTACTGTAAGACAACTTACAGTTCTAATTCTAGTTAGAAAAATCTTAAAACAAATTTCCCGTTAAAAAATATAAAAGTTTATTATCTTGTAGAGAAAAACTTTAGAAGGATTTTTTGTGTTGCTTTTGCCCCAGCAACAGAAATATTTTAATTTTATTGTTTTTCTCTACACCCCCAAATAAATATATAATTGCGTAAAATAGTTTATTTCACTCTATATGAGTAAAAATATTTTTATTCTATTATTTTTTTCCAGAGTTAAAAGCTCTGGGTTTCTTTTTTAAAACTAAGCGATATGTAAAATATTTGTAGGAACACTGCGAGATGCAATATGTATTGGAATAGAATCAGAAGAGTGCAGATTTATTTCATCTAAAACCGTTTGATAAGCTAATTCAGGAAAATTGCTTTCTTTACTTAAATGACCAAGCATAACTTCTTTTAATCCAAAATTCATGAGTTTTGCTATTGTTTGACCGAGCTAAAATATTGGACAAATGTCCATTAGGCCCAGATATACGACTTTTTAATTGAAAAGGATAAGAACAACACTTTAATACTTCCGTATCATAATTTGATTCTAAGAGCATAAAAGAACTTTG
>CALXJM010000065.1 GCA_944388625.1 uncultured Clostridia bacterium | reverse complement strand
TTAATGTCTGTAGAAGAATTAAAGGAAATAGATATAAGAAGAATAACAGAAGAAAACGCAGTTCTATTTATGTGGGCGACTTTCCCAATGATCCAAGAAGCATTAGATACAATAGAAAATTGGGGATTTACTTATAGAACATGTGCATTTGTTTGGATAAAGAAGAATAAAAAGAGTGATACAAACTTTTGGGGATGCGGATATTACACAAGAAGCAATGCAGAGATATGCTTGTTAGCAACAAAGCGGAAAAATACTAGAAAGAAAATCGCATAGTGTGCATCAATTGATTGAAGCAAAAGTGCAGGAACATAGCAAAAAGCCAGCAACTGTGAGAGAGAAAATAGTAGAACTTTTTGGGGAACTGCCACGTATAGAATTATTTGCGAGAGAACAAGCCGAGGGCTGGGACTGCTGGGGGAATGAAGTAGAAGGAGCTGATATAGATGAGTGAATACAGATATATGATATGGAACGATATGAAAAAAGAATATCAGTTTCCAAGAATATGTGAGACTACAGAAAAAGGTGCTAATACACTTTTATTTAAACTGATAGGAAACGATGCAAGAAAGTATAGATTTAAGATAGTAAAAGTAGAAAAAGAGCAGGCTAAAACAATTGTAAAAGAACTAAAACAAAAGTACAAAGCAGAGAGAATACATAGAGAAATATCTAATATAGATTTTAAGGAAATTTTGGAATTAGTAAAAAGAAATGAGGCTGATATAGATGAGTGAAGCGGATAAGATGTTTGAAGAGCTGGGGTATATAAAATATTCAGAAGATGAAGAAAAAATTATTTATAAATATGACAGAGAAACATTTAGAATAAGTCTTACATTTGACAAAAGGTCATTCAAACAAACATTTTATGCAACAGAAGGTTTGTGGGTTGCAAATGATGATGCATGGTATACGAAAAAATTCAAAAATGAATGGGATAAATATAATTCTTCGCAAGGGTATTGGTCTAACATTTGGCATGAATTTGATATGCAAGAACTACAAGCAATAAATAAAAAATGTGAGGAGTTGGGGTGGATATGAGTAATAAAACAAGCGACAAAAACGTCGCAAAAGTAACGAAAAGTGATATTGATATTTTAAACGCATTGATTTATGTATATGAAGCAAGACTGCCAAATTATAATGAATTAATGGATAGTGAAGTAAAAGCCCTAAAGAACATCTTAGCAGAGCGAGAGCAAGATAAAAAGCGAATACAAGAACTAGAAAAAGAGAAAATTGAATTAAAAGAATACAATAAAATTGTAAGTGACAGAATTGTTGAATATAAGAAGAACAGCATACCAAAGCAAGTAATAACAGATTTAATAAAAAAAGAAACTATAGACATAAGTGGATTTAAATGTATAGCAGTAGAAGATTTACAAGAACTTTTAGAAGGAGAAAAAAATGAATTTTAATGAAATAAAAAATATGAGTAAAGCAGAATTTGAACAATTTATATTTAAGGTACAGAATAGTAAACAAAAATTTTGCATTAGATGCGGAAATTTTACGCTTGACAGAATAACTATTTCTGTTGCTAAAAATGGCAATTCGCCAAGAAAGCTGTGTAATATGTGCGCAAATTGTTATTCAGATATGTTGGACTATTTAGGAATAAATGATATTGAAGATTAGAAGGAGAAAAATAGAAATGTGTAAATATTGCGAAAAAGGAAAGAAAATTGAAGAAGTAGAAAATGACAATATTTATTTTCATATATATGGAAAACATTTACGAGTAACAGGTAGAATATTAAATATTCCTTTAGGAAGAGATGTTATTATCGAATACTATCCAATGTGTCGGAAGGAGGCTGTCATGAACATAGATGATTATAAACCAGTAAACAATGTAATACGTTATACAGTTGTATTTTATGAAGAACCATCTAAAAAAGATACATGGGGAAGCAATGATGTTATGTATGAGATTTACTATAATTCAAAAGACGGAATAATGCAAGTACATGAAATAGAAGCATTTGGAGATAGTACACTTGTAGCAATGTATCAAGATAGACGAGGAAGAGGTATTACGTTAAAAGAAATGTTAGAGAATATAGAAGAAATATCTAATATGACTTATAAGGAATTTCAAGAAAAGATAATCGAAAGGAGGCTGGGAGAGTGAAACATATAACTTTAAAAGAAATGTTAGAAACAATGGTAGATTGCATTATAAACAGAAAAGAATATCCTACTTTTTATTATAAAAGACAGAATTATTACACAGGTAATGATGAATTTATGGAAATAACTGAAATAGATTTGATGTATGGAAGATTTAAAACTGTTGATTGTGATTTTTCTGAATTTAGCTGGGAACTTGAAAAAAGCAATATTTATATGAAGGAGGACAAGCAATGCTAATACTACCAATTAAACGCAAATGGTTTGATATGATAAAAAGCGGAGAAAAGAAAGAAGAATATCGAGAGATAAAGCCATACTGGGCAAGTAGACTTTTTAAAACGCAAATGTCATGGGGTGTAGGATTAGAATATTTACTTAATGATGAAGACGTAGAACAATATGGATATGTAAAATTAAGAAATGGTTACAGAAAAGATAGTCCTAGCATTACATGTTATTGCCATATTCATAGAGGACAAGGCAAAGAAGAATGGGGAGCAGAGCCAGGCAAAGAATACTATATTTTAGAAATATTGGAGGTGCTAACGCAATGACGACTGAACAAAGAGAAGCGATAGAATTAGCAAAAGAATTTACAAAAATGGATTTTAGTAATCCAATGGGCTGGACAGGCTATTATGATGCAGAATTAAAAGAATTAAGTCAAGCAATAGACACAGTCTTATCACTAATAAAAGAACAGGAAAAGCAAATAGACTTAATAAAAGAATATGCACATCAAGAAATAGTACATTGTACGGAAACCATAAAAGACTATATTGATGATGATAAAGAAGGAAATAAACATTATATAGAAGAACTAAAAGAAGAAAGAGAACATTGGAGAGATATTGAGAAGATTTTACAAAATAAGCCAAAAAAAGAGCTATATATGAATTGGTGGAAATATGGATTATATGAATAAAACAATATTTTGCTAACAAAGTGAACAGTTCTGAACAGAACAGTAGCTCAGCTGGATAGAACAAACGCCTTCTAAGACGTGGGTCGGTGGGACAAATACTAATTTGGTAGAGAGGAGTAGAGTATGTTAAAAGACATAATAGAAACATTTGCAGAAATAGCTTATGAAATATTAGATACTTTATTTGAATTTGAGGATTAACACTAGAACTTATTTCTAGTATTAGTAAAATACCAGAAGAAAATCAAGAAAATTTCTGTTATTAAGAAAGGAGAATGAAATAATGAGTGTAAAGAGCAAAGTAAAAAGATGTAATGCAGAGATAAAACGTTTAAAGGAACAATTAGAAACAAGCGAATTATCAAATTATAGATTAAGACAGAGGCTTGATTCGCAAATAGATAATAAGACACTTGAAAATATAATAAAGTTTGCAGTAACACAGCATATAGGTAATTTACAAGGTGGAATAAGTATAGATGCGATGGGCATAGATAAAATGAATAATTTAAGATTATCTATTGATAGAAATTATGAATATGGAAATGCATATATTATTAGAGTTACATATTAAAAACGACAAAAATAACAAACTTAGCATAAAAAGTAGTACAAGTTTATTAAAAATATATCAAAATAAAGTAGTTTTTGAGAAAGTAAGTGATACAAATGACAATAAGTCATGTTTATAAAAAAGTAAGTGAAGCAATGTCTTTAATAGAGAATCTAAATTTCTATGAGATAGAGTCAAGACAAGTTAGGATAATAAAACAGCAGAAACTAAACAAAGCATATAGAGTGTTAGACAATTTTAGAGATGAATTGATAAGAGAAAGTATAAGAAATAAACAAAAAAGAAATAAAAATTAGGAGGTATATATAATGAGTATTAATATTGGAAATGAAACAAGCAAATTAACAATTTACAAAGATGAAAGTGGCAGGTATAAAATATACATAAAAGGGACAGAAACAAAAGAAAATGGAGAAGTGCAAGATGTGTTTATGGCTAAGAAAGTACAATTTAAGAATGGTGTAGAAGTAAAGAATAGAAGTGTTATTGAAGTAACAAAAGGTTGGGCAAGCTGTTACAGAATAAGAACAGACGAACTAACAGAAGAGGGCAAACCAAAATATAAATATTTCGACAAATATTTCATTAGTGAATTTAATTTATTAGAAGAAGGAGTAGATGAGCCAGTAAAAGCTAAACAACAAGTACAACCAAAACAAGAAGATTTTTCATTTGTTCCAACAGAAGATGACCTTCCATTTTAAAGGAGGGGTATATGGACAAACAAAGAGAAACTATAAGAAAAGGAAACAAGCTATGCAGAAATACAGTATTATTCCTGTATGGCAGACTAAGAAAAATACATAAAGCAGTAGCATATTGCAAATTACATAAATGCTATTTAGAGCCAAAAGACATAACAGAAAAGCAATGTAACAAGAAGAAGTGTAAATATAAGGAGGAAGTATGAATATTTATTTAGGAAATTTAACGATTAGACAATTAGAAGATAGGTGTGGTTGTAAATTTGAAGAAGAAGATTATAAATGGTTGAAAGAACATAGACAAGACAATGCAGAAATAAAGACAAAAGACAAATTACACATATTTGATATACCTTTTATGATACAAACGGGAGAAGATATATCAAAAGAATTAATAAATATATTAAGTAAATATAACAATAAAAAGCCATTTAAAGAATGTTTGCAAGTAGGAATAGTAGATATATAGGGGGAATGCTAAAGGAAAAATCAAGGTAAAAAGATGTTAAAAACAAAAGAAGAACACCTAGGAGAAGTACAGAAAAAAGAACAATTAGTACAAGCAGGTAAAAATCAAATAATGGAGAACTACAAGAACAATTTACCACAAGAATTAGACAAAAGATTAGATATGATAACAACTCAAATATCAGCACAAGAAGAAGTGCAAGGATTAAGCAGTATAGAAATAAATGAGTTATTAAGACCACATAATTTAATCGGTAGTAATCCCAAATATAGTGCAGACCAATTAAAAATAATATTTGATTATTATAGAGAAGCATTAGTAATGGTCAATAAAAAGTTTAAATATCCACCAAGTAAAGAGAATTTCTGTGCATTTGCTGGTATGAGTACATCTACATATAATAAATATTTAACATCTCCAAATGAAGAAATGCAAGAACTAATGCTAATGATAGATGACTACATAAGAGAAAATATGCTTACATCTGCTCAAATAGGAGAAACAAGAGAAGTTACAACAATATTTAGAGGAAAAACAGCTCACGGACTTGTAGAAGCACAAAGTCCAATAGTGGTAGAGCATAGAAGTGAAACAGATATATCACAAATAAATAAAATGATAGAAGCAGTAAAAGCAGGAAAGAGTTTAAAAAGTATAGAGTTAGATAAAAAAGATTATAAAGTGGAAGGAGATTAAATATGTCAAAAGCTGATGCAATATTTTCAAAGATGGGTTATGTAAAAGAAGAAGAAAGATTTCAAAACGATATAGACACAATAGAATATAGACAAACAATAAAAGATGATTTATACGATGAAATAGTAAAAATAATAGAATTAAACAATCCAAGATTTTATAACTATCCAATAGTAAACTTAGTTAAAATATTGAAAAGTG
>CALXJM010000064.1 GCA_944388625.1 uncultured Clostridia bacterium | reverse complement strand
ATACGTCATTGGTGCAGATGGCCGGAATCGAACCGGCACGGTTTATTCAACCGCAGGATTTTAAGTCCTGTGCGTCTGCCAGTTCCGCCACATCTGCATGTGATTTTCACTGACAATTGCAATTATACTACGCATAAATAAAAATTGTCAATACTATTTTAAAATAATTTTAAAAATATTTTAAATAAGGTAACTAGTATAAAAGCAGAAGATAGAATAAAGTTCTATAGTAAGAATTTTATAACATTGTAAATTATACATAATATTAAGTAACAAGAAAGAAAAAAAATCATATAATACAGCAAGCAAAAGAAATTAACAAGAAAGAAATATTGTATAGATGGGGGAAATATGAAAGAATTTATTTTAAATAGCATTTTATGGACATTAGCTTTATACGGGCTAATAGAAATTATCAAAGTTTTTATCTATACTTTTACATATAAAAGCATAGATTCAGAAGGAGTTTATCTTATAATTGCAGTAAAAAATGCAGAACAAAAAATAGAAGGTATTATAAGAGAAACTTTATTTCATAATTTCCGTGAGAAAAAAGAGAACATTCAGAATGTAATTATTACAGATTTAGGTTCAACAGATGAAACTGCTATTGTGTTAGAAAAAATGAAAAATGATTACAACAATATCCAAATTATGGACTGGGAAGAATGCAAGAAAAAAGTCGAAAAAATATAGAGAAACTTAATTTAATTTACTTGCCAACAGAACACTTTTTTGATACACTAAAGGTATTCTTATAGGAGGAAATAAATTGGAGTTAAAAGGACAGATAGAAGAAATTATCTATCAGAACGAACTAAATAGTTATACCATTTGTAATATAAAAGTAGATGGAGAATTAATTACTGCAGTAGGATATCTTCCTTTTATTGTAATAGGAGATACTGTAAAATTAAATGGAAAATATGTAATGCATCAAGAATATGGGGAACAATTTAAAATTGATACTTTCGAAAAAATAATGCCTGAAACTTTAGAAGGATTAGAAAAGTATTTAGGAAGCGGAATTATTAAGGGAATTGGTCCAAATACGGCACAAAAGATCATAGAAAAATTTGGTGAAGAGACAATTAACATATTTAAATGTAGCCCAGAAAAGTTATCCTTAGTTAAAGGAATTTCGAAAATACGTGCTTTAGAAATGGCGGAGGAATTTAATGAAAAGTGGGAATTATGGCAAATTGTTGCTTTTTTGGGAAAATTTGGAGTTAATGCAAATAATGCAAAAAAAATATATGATGCATTGGGTAAAAATGCAGTAGAAGAAATTGAAAAAAATCCATATATATTAGTAGATATAAGTTATGGAGTAGATTTTAAAAAGATTGACAAAATTGCTATGGAAATAGGAATAGCAACTAATAATGAAAAAAGGATTGAAAGTGCTATTAAATATGGAATTATTATATCTGCTTATAATGGACATACCTGTGTAGTAAAAGACAATTTAATTATTTTTATGGAACAGCTTTTGAATGTTCCTATACAAGACATAGAAAATGGAATAATTAATTTAAAGGTAAAAGAGGAAATCATAGTAGAAAAACGTGAAGAAGAAGAATGGATTTATCTATATCCATTCTATAAAGCAGAAAAAAACATTGCAGAGATTATTCAAGTTTTTAAAAAAAGTAAAAATGTAAAAAAAATAGAAAAAATAAAAGAAGAATTAAAAAAGCAAGAAAAACAATTTGGAATTGAATTATCAGAGAAGCAAAAAGAAGCAATAGAAGCTGTTAATGAAAATAATATTTGCGTTATTACAGGAGGTCCAGGAACAGGGAAAACCACTATAATAAAAAATATTATAGAATTATATAAAGCACATAAGAAAAAAGTGGTTTTATGTGCACCAACAGGACGAGCAGCTAAAAAAATGAGTGAAACAACAGGAGAAGAAGCAAAAACAATTCATAGGCTTTTAGACATTGGAAAAATAGAAGAAGATGATAAAATAGAAAGCGTAGATGCAGATATTGCGCCAATCGATGCAGACGTTATAATTATAGATGAAATGTCTATGGTAGATCTTTTTTTGATGAACTACATAATGAAAAGTGTTTATATAGGTACTAAACTAGTTCTAGTAGGAGATGTAAACCAGTTACCATCAGTTGGCCCGGGAAGCGTTTTAAAAGATATTATAGAATCTGAAACTATAGAAACTGTTCAATTAAATCATATTTTTAGGCAAGCTGCCAAAAGCCATATTATTGTAAATGCACACAATGTTAATAATGGAGAACCTTTTGCAAAAAAACAAGGAGATGAAATAAGTGATTTTTTCTATATTAATGAAACTAACCAGGAAAAAATACTAAACAATGTAATTACTCTTTGCAATGGTAGATTAAAAAATTATGGAGACTATGATTTCTTTAAAAACATTCAAGTATTAACACCAACTAAAAAGGGAAAACTAGGAACAAAAGAATTAAACAAAGAACTACAAAAACAGCTAAATCCAGAAAGTGAATTAAAAGGGCAGAAAAACTATGGAGAAGTAGTTTTTCGAGAAGGCGACAGAATTATGCAGACAAAAAATAATTATGATATTTATTGGGAAAAAGATAGAGAAAATGGCACAGGAGTTTTTAATGGAGAAATGGGATATATTTCTAAAATAGATGACCCCAATAAGCAAATAAAAATCACGTTTGATGACGAAAAAGTAGCATGGTATAGCTATACAGAACTAGAACAAATTGAGCATGCCTATGGAATTACTATTCATAAATCTCAGCGGAAGTGAATTTGATGTTGTAGTTATGGTAATACCACAAACAGCACCTATGCTATTAACAAGAAATTTATTATATACAGGAATAACAAGAGCAAAAAAACTTTTAATTGTAATTGGGGGAGAAAGAACAATTGAATATATGATACAGAATGCAGACAGCAAAATTAGAAATACAGGGCTAAAATATAAATTAATAAGTATATAAAAGGAGTTCATATGTTTGATTTTTTTTTGGACTTGATATACCCAAGGACATGTGGAATTTGTGGACAAATACATAAAGAATACTTATGTAAAAAATGTGAAAAAAGATTGGAAAAATTATCACATAATAAAATTTATAAAAGTAAATTAGAGCCGATTAGCTATCATGCTTATGCTTTTCCATATGAGGGAGAAATACGAGAGAAATTAATTACATATAAATTTCACGAACAGGCTTATTTATATCAAACATTTATAAAAATTATTTTAAAAAGTGAAAACTTATGCGGATTTATGAAAAAATATGATATAATTATTCCAATATCTATACATAGAAAAAGAAAAAAACAAAGAGGATATGATCAAACAGTTCTCATTGCCAAAGAAATAGCAAAAGAATTAAAAATGAACATAAGATTAGACATATTAATAAAACAAAATAATATTCAGCCACAAAGCTCGCTTGATAAATGGCAAAGAAGGCAGAATATTAAAAATGCATATAAGTTACAGAATGAACAAGTAATAACAAACCAAAGAATTTTGCTAATCGATGATATTTATACAACTGGAGCAACCATACAAGAATGCGCAAGAACTTTGAAAAAAGCTAAGCCAAAGGAAATTGCGGCATTTACCTTGGCAAAAGATTGAAAACTATATAAAAAACTAGAAAGGAGGATATGTTGGTATATAACTAACATAAGAAAAAATGGAAGATTTAGTAGAAAGTATATTAGATTATATAAGGGCTGACTACACTGATTATGCTATAATGATTAATGGTGAATGGGGAAGTGGAAAAACTCATTTTTGGAATAACCGTATTCGCAAAAAAATAGATACTATGCAATTTAATGGAAAAAAATATACAACAATTTACATGTCTTTGTATGGAATATCTAATCTAGAAGAAATAAGCAAAAAGATATTTATTGAAACTACACAGCTTATGGACAAAAATTTAAAAAAATATATGAATGCTCATAATCAAACGTCTATTCCAGAATATGCAAAAAATGGACTAGATATGGCTAACTTTTTTGGAGTGACTCAAAATGGAGATAAAGTAGATTATGAAAAATTTTTTTCAACAGATGACAAAGTATTGTGTTTTGATGACTTAGAAAGAGCTAATGTAGATGTTATTGATATATTAGGATATATTAATAACTTTGTAGAGCATGATCATATAAAAACTATTATTATTTGTAATGAAAAAGAATTGGCAACTAAATTGAAAAGCTCTAATCTAGAAATGAAAACTTTTATAGCAACTTATTTATTAGATAAAGAAGGCGATTTAGCTAAAACAGATAAGCCAATGGTTGAAAAAATACAAGAAAAAATTGAATATGTTTTTGATAAAGCTAATGACTATGAAAGAATAAAAGAAAAATTAATTGGAGAAACTTTTGAATATGCACCAGAATTTGACTATATTATTAATGGGATTTTAATGAGATATGAATCGAATAAAGAACTTATCCGTTTTTTAAGAGAAAATACTGGATTAATTATTTCTACATTTAACAAAAGCGGAACAAGGAATTTAAGAATATTAAAACATTCTTTAAATGATTTCAGAAAAATATTTGAAGTGGTAAATAAGTATTATCCTAATACTAATAATAGGGTATTACAAACTATGCTTATATTTACTATTGCAATTTCTTTCGAAATTAAGGCCGGAAAAGTAACAAAAGATAAATTTGCTAACATTGCAGACAATGAAGAATATAAATTATTACTTGTATCATCAAGAACTCTAATGGATAATAGACAATTTTATATTAAAGAATTTGATAATAACTATTATTATAACTTTAAGTCTGAATATCGTTTTTTTAAATTTATTGAAATTTATGTAAGAACTAGAATATTCAATATGAAAATATTTAAAGAAAACATGGAAACTATTGTAAATACAGTAGATACTAATAATTTACCAGCATATAAAAAATTATTAGTAGAAGAATATTGGAAAATACCAGATGACAAATTTACAGAAGTAACAGAACAAGCACTAACAGATATAAAAAACGGAGCCATTCGTTTAATAGACATTGTAAAATTGTATGCTTATTTTGCTCATTTTGTAGAAAAAGGACTTATAAAATATGACATGAAAACAATTAAAACAATATTTTTAAACGGTATGAACATTTCTTCATTAACTTCTAAGTACTGCGATGACGTTGAAAATGAATTATCACAAATTGCGCTAGAAGAAATTAGTAGTGAAATGGAAGAAATACTAGAAAGATTTACTCAATTAAATGCAAAATTGAAAGACAAAATGTATATAGAATTGGCAGAAGAGGTATTTAAGAGTATTCCTATGAAAATGGAAAATTTTTATGATAAATTTGCAAAAGAATGCATGCAAGTACCAATTTTTAAATATTATGATACTTTTCAATTATTTCAAAGAATTTCTTGTGCAAGCAATGAAGATATAGTTACTATAAGAGAACTACTTATAAAAAGGGCAAATTTATATAAAAACGAAATAAAAGATGAAAAAACTTTCATAGAAGAGCTTAAAAAAGTAATTGATGATTATATAAGAGGAAAAGATACTAGTATAAAAATTGTTATGTTAGAAGCTTTATCAAAAGACTTGGGATATATTATTGAAAAATATGAAGAAGAGTAATAAAAATACTATTAAATTATTAAAATCAATAAAAAGATTAAATAAAAGCAAGCTACTTAAACATGCATTTTTCGTAATAAAAACCCAAACATAAATTTAAAAGCAAAAAATGTATAAAAATTTCCTTCTTTGCAATACTAATGGTAGACATAAATTATTAAAGGAGGGA
>CALXJM010000063.1 GCA_944388625.1 uncultured Clostridia bacterium | reverse complement strand
CTGCCTTTGGTGAATACTCTATAACAACTGTTTTATACATTTTTCCACCTCCTAATCTATCACAAATTGTAATTTATCTTACTGAATATTTCTTTAAAAATGCTTCCAGTTCTGTTTCATTACTAAAAATTTCTTCAAAAATATTATATAATGTATCAGTAGCTTCATATTCACCTATTGCATAACACTTTTTCCCTAATCCATAAGCAATACCTGATTCAATATGGGCTGCTTTTCCAGCTGGTAAAACTAAAAGTAAGTTTTTAGAACTTTTTTCTCCCTCTAAATCATTATGAAATAAATTTAAAACTATATCACTTTTTAAATTTAATGATTCAAATTCTTTTTGCTTTTCTTCTGGTGTTTGATTTTTGTTTCCATATCCCCAATCTTCCTCATTTTTTAAAAAGCAATAATATGAAACTTTATATTTATCAAATAAATCACATATTTTTAATATATTTTCTTTATTTCTAGCTCTACCAGCTATAAAAAATTCATATTTATTTTCCATATAAACACTCTCCTCTACAACTTACTAGTTATCTTTCATCTTTTCTTTAAATCTTTTGAATAATATATCATATCAGTACAAATTAGATCTCCATCTTTAATTTCTCCATTAGCCATATCTATAAAATAATTTTTTATTGTTTTTTCATATTTATCAAATCCTTGTTTTACATAGAATGGAATATTATTTTCTGTCGTTCCAACTATCATCTTATCATATTTTTGCTTATAATTACCACATAAGTGCCTTAATAATCTTTTTGCATATCCTTTATTTCTATATTCTTTTTTCGTTACTAAATTTTTTAATTCTAATGTTTTATTAGAAATAGGCAAAATTACTGCCAAAGAAATAATCTCATCATTTAATTTTAATCCATACACATCAGAATCGTTCAAATACTTCATAATACTAGCTTTTGATGGATCTGCCTCTAATAACATATCCATATAAGCTTCTTTGTTTTCTATCTTTTTTACCTGAGGTTTTTCTTCTTTAATAGTCTTCAAATCCATTGGTATATCTGGTTTTGCTTGATTGTGGTTATAATATCTAATCTCCTCCGAAAAAATACAACCACAATACTTTTGTCTATATAGTTCCAATTGCTTTGCTTTTTCTTGTCCTTCTTTAAATCCTATTCTAAAATCTCTATATAAAAATTCTATATCATATTTACTAGATAGTTCTTCTGCAATTTGTTTTAATTTTTCATGGTTTTGATATGGGCTTACGAGTAATGTTGTTGTAAATGCATCATATTTGTTCTCCTTAGCATATTTTACTGTTTGTTCTAGTCTACATTTATAACAGTATTCACAGCGATTTTGCAAATCATTGATAACATTTTTAGTAAATTCTCTTAAACCATATTCTTCTTCGAATATGGTTTTAATTGAAATAGTTTTAGCATATTCTTTTAGGCAGTCTCTTCTTGCTTTATATTCTGTATATGGATGAATGTTTGGATTATACCAATATACAGTTGGTTCTATATTTTCTTTTCTTAATGTATCTATACAATAAATACTACATGGTGCGCAACAGGTATGCATTAATAAATTCATTATTTTCACCTTTTATCTTTCAAATGGTATTTGCAAATGTTCATAAGCATTCTTGGTTGCCATTCTACCTCTAGGAGTACGAGCTAAAAAGCCTATTTGTAATAAATATGGTTCATATACATCTTCAATAGTTTCCGCTTCTTCCCCTATTGTGGCTGCTAATGTTTCTATTCCAACTGGTCCTCCAGAGTATTTTAAAATAATTGTGTTTAACATTTTTCTGTCTATTTCGTCTAGTCCAAGTTCATCGATTTCCAATTTATTTAAGGCAATATTTGCTACTTCTTTTGTTATATTTCCATCACCTAAAATAGTAGCATAGTCACGCACTCTTTTTAATAATCTATTAGCAACTCTCGGTGTTCCTCTTGAACGGCTTGCTATTTCTTTTGCTCCTTCTTCTTCGATTTTAATTTCCATAATTGAAGCAGATCTTTTTACAATTGTTTTTAAATCTTCTACATTGTATAGTTCTAATCGGTTAATAATACCAAATCTATCTCTTAACGGAGTTGATAGTGAACCAGCTCGTGTTGTTGCTCCAATAAGTGTAAACTTCGGTAGATCTAATCGAATTGATCTAGCACTAGGTCCTTTTCCAATAATAATATCTAGAGAAAAATCTTCAAGAGCTGGATATAAAATTTCTTCCACACTACGATTTAAACGATGTATTTCATCTATAAATAATACATCATTTGGTGCTAAATTAGTAAGTAAAGCTGCTAAATCTCCGGGCTTTTCTATGGCTGGTCCAGAAGTAATTCTAATATTTGAATTCATTTCATTTGCAATAATATTAGAAAGTGTTGTTTTCCCTAAGCCTGGTGGTCCATATAATAATACATGATCCAATGGTTCTCCTCTTTTTTTAGCTGCTTCGATATATATTTTCATATTTTCTTTAACTTTTTGTTGGCCTATATATTCCTGTAAAGTTTTTGGTCTCAAAGTTATTTCTACTTTTTCCTCTGCTTCATCTTGTAGTTTAGGAATTAATAAATTTTCGTCCATTTTAGCCCTCCATTTATCTTTTACTTTTCCTTCGCATTCATTTTTAAATATGCATCTATAAAGCTATCTATGTCTCCATTCATAACAGCTTCTGTATTTCCAACTTCATATCCTGTTCTATGATCTTTTACCATTCTATATGGATGGAATACATAAGAACGAATTTGGCTTCCCCATGCAATTTCTCTTTGTACCCCTTTTAAGTCTTCAATCTTTTCTTTATTTTCTTTTTCTTTTAAATCCATTAGTTTAGATTTTAGCATTTTCATAGCAGTTTCTTTATTTTGAATTTGAGATCTTTCAGATTGGCAACTAACTACTATATTAGTTGGTATATGAGTAATTCTTACTGCCGAATCAGTTTTATTAATATGCTGTCCCCCAGCACCTGATGCTCTATAAGTATCTATTCTTAAATCATCTGTATTAATCTCTATATCAGTTTCTTCTGTAATTTCTGGCAATATTTCTACTGATGCAAAGGAAGTATGTCTTCTTCCTCCACTATCAAAAGGAGAAATTCTAACTAGTCTATGAACTCCATTTTCTCCCTTTAAATATCCATAAGCGTTTTCTCCTTCAATTAAGAAAGTAGCGCTCTTTATTCCTGCTTCTTCTCCTTCTAAAAAATCTAATTCTTTTACATTGTATCCGTGATTATTAGCCCATTTTATATACATCCTATATAGCATTTCAGCCCAATCTTGCGATTCAGTTCCACCTGCTCCCGGATGCAATGTAATAATGGCATTATTTGCATCATATTTACCTGAAAGTAATGTTTCAAGTTCTAATTTTTCAATTCTTTTTTCTAGTTTTTCCGTGTCTTTTAAAATTTCTTTCTCTAGTTCTTCTTCTCTTGCTTCTAGTACAAGGACATTCAATTCTATTAAATTTTGTAATTCTTCTTGTAATTTTTCGTAATTTTCTATTTTCATCTGCATTCTTTTCATTTTTGCAACTACTGCCGTAGAATTTGGTAGATCATCCCAAAAATCAGAAGCCATTGTTTGTTTATGCATTTTCTCTACTTGCTTTTTTAATTCTACAATGTCAAAGTGAATCACCTATACTTTTTAATTTGCTTTTCATCTCTTGCAATTTATGTTTATTTTCTTCTAAATCAATCAAATTTATCACACCCTTTGCTTATTTTTTTAATTTATGTTATAATTGTTTTACATCATTAATAAGGAGGAATTGGTATGCGGAAGCTCTCAGGCAGTCATCCTTTGGTAAAAGCTACATGGTTACAACTATGTATGCTTGCAATGCTGGCAGGTATCTTGAAGATACTACACTTTGGGTTCTCGGTAGAAAATTCATGGGGCTCTTTTCTGATTGCTCTAGGAATAATATGGCTAATTGGCTACGAAGTCTCACAAGTTATTTTGCTGGCAATCGCTTGTTATTCGGATAAGCTTGATAATAAGTTTGGGTATTTTAAGAA
The DNA here is from genome assembly GCA_944388625.1 of uncultured Clostridia bacterium. Classification (GTDB taxonomy): domain Bacteria; phylum Bacillota; class Clostridia; order TANB77; family CAG-508; genus CALXJM01. The sequence continues at coordinate 1,780 of CALXJM010000063.1, read as the reverse complement.
AGCAATTGTTATTCGGCTGTTGATGTTAGCAATTATTGCATTAGTTTTATTCCTAGTGCACAGTTGTCTCAATCCCATTGAACCCATTGGATTTGCTTTGAGCATAACCTTAACAATTGAGTATGCAATTGTTAAACTATGGATGATTTCAAAAATTTTCACAGCGAAAGCAGACTAGTTCCAAAAAGTCTAGGGGTAAATTCCCCTGGGCTTTTATTTATATTATCATATTAAACTTAATTATACAATAAATGCGGAGGTTTTTAATCAAAATCTCCGCATTATTAATCTAATCAATTTCTATTGCGCCTGTGTATAATCCATAATACATGCCTTTTTTATCAATAAGCTCTTTGTGATTTCCTCTTTCTATAATTTTTCCATGGTCTAACACCATAATTAAATCTGAATTTCGAATTGTGGATAATCTATGTGCAATAACAAAGACTGTTCTTCCTTTCATAAGTTTATCCATGCCATCTTGTACTATTTTTTCAGTACGAGTGTCAATACTTGATGTTGCTTCATCTAGTATTAGCACGGGTGCGTTGTCTAGGGCTGCTCTTGCAATTGATAAGAGTTGTCTTTGCCCTTGAGATAGTCCTTCTCCATTTCCAGTAATAACAGTATCATATCCCTGTGGCAAATGCTGTATAAATTGATCTGCATTAGCAAGTTTTGTTGCAGCAAAAACTTCTTCATCACTAGCATTTGGTCTAGAATAACGAATATTATCTTTTATTGTTCCGGTAAATAAGCTCGTATCTTGAAGAACCATTCCAAGCGATCTTCTTAGGTCACTTTTCTTTATTTTATTAATATTAATTCCATCATATCTTATTTTTCCACCTTGTATATCATAGAAACGATTAATTAAGTTTGTAATTGTTGTTTTTCCTGCACCTGTTGCTCCTACAAATGCAACCTTTTCTCCTTCTTTAGCTTCTAAAGAAATATCATTTAATACTATTTTTTTGTCTGTATATCCGAATACCACATTTTCAAATTTCACATGTCCCTTTAGCCTTGCATAAGTAATTCTTCCATCATGATGTGGATGCTTCCAGGCCCATATTCCTGTTCTTTCTTCTGTTTCTACTAATTTTCCATTTTCTATTTTAGCATTTACAAGTGTTACATAACCATCGTCTTCTTCTGATTTTTCATCTATTAATTTAAATATTCTTTCTGCTCCTGCCAAAGCCATTGCAATAAAGTTCATCTGTTGAGAAACTTGCCCCAATGGATTCGTAAATGATTTTACATATTGTAAGAATGCTGCAATACTGCCAATTGTTAAGAATCCATTTACAGATAAAATTCCTCCAATTACAGCAACTAAAACATATGCCAAATTTCCAATATTCATAATACATGGCATTAGAATATTAGCATAAGTATGAGCACTTGTTGCACTGTCACATAATTCTTCATTTAATTCATCAAATTTTTTCATATTTTCTTCTTCATGGCAAAAAACTTTAACTACTTTTTGTCCTTCAATCATTTCTTCTATATATCCATTGACGTCTCCTAAATCTTGTTGCTGTTTTATAAAATATTTTGAACTATTACCTCCTAAATATTTTGCTACAAATGACATAACTATTACCATTCCTATTACAACTAATGTTAAATAAACATTAGTTGTAAACATAGAAATTAATACAGTTATCATAGTAATTATTGCCGAAAATACCTGCGGTATACTTTGACTTAAACATTGTCTTAGTGCATCTACATCATTTGTATATGTACTCATAGTTTCACCATGTGGATG
>CALXJM010000062.1 GCA_944388625.1 uncultured Clostridia bacterium | reverse complement strand
TTGTAGAATAAGGGGTAAAAATGATGAATGAAAATGAACAAGAAAAAGAAAAAATAAATATACAGCCAGAAAATAAAGATGAAAAGTCAGAAGAAAAAGAAAAGATTGTGCAACAAGAAGAACAGGATGAAAAAGAAAAGCAACTAGAAGCGCAATCAGAAAAAACATTAAATAATAATATAGAAGAAACAGTTCAAAAAGAAAATTCACATGAACAAAATGAAGTAAAAACAGATAAAGGAAAAAATAAAAACAAGAAGAAAGGTATTTTCTGGTTATTATTTGTAACAATTTTACTTATATTAGGTTTACTTTTTTCAACTATATTTGCATTAATAAATATTAATAATACCAAAATTATGGAAGGTGTTTTAATTAAAAATATTGATGTATCTAATTTAACTAAAGACGAAGCAAAACAGAAGTTAACAGAAGTAATAAAATTAGAACTAGAAAAAACTGTAGAGCTAAAATATAAAGAATTTCAAGTAACTATTGCAGCAGAACAGATAGAAGCAAATTACGATTTAGATACTGCGGTTGATATGGCCTATTCTATAGGAAGAAGCGGAAATATTATAGTAAACAATTATAATATTTTATATGCACTCATAAAAAATACAAATATAGAACCGAAATTTGTTTACAATGAGCAAAAGTTAGACGAATTTATTGCAGATACTTCAAAAAAATTACCAGATTCTGTTGTAGAGGGAGCCTATTATATAGAAGATGATTATTTGATTATAACAAAAGGACATTATGGGACAATAATAAAAAAAGATAAAGCCAAAGAAGAAATTTTAAATGCAATGCAAGGTATTGGGGAAAAAATTATAGAGATAGAAGTAGAATACAAAGAACCAGACAAATTAAACATTGACGAAATTTATTCAGAAGTGTACACAGAACCAAAAGATGCTTATTATGAAACAAATCCTTTTAAAATATATCCACATGTTAATGGAATTGATTTTGCCATTACTTTAGAAGAAGCAAGAGCTTTATTGGAAACAGAACAAGAAGAATACAAAATTCCATTGAAATATATAGAACCAAATGTAACTACATCTAAGATAGGAACAGAAGCATTTCCAGATTTATTATCTTCTTATACCACTAAATATGATGCAAGTGAAAGAAACAGAAGTACAAATATGGAAATAGCTGCACAAAAAATTAATGGATTAGTATTAATGCCAGGAGAAGTATTTTCTTATAATAAAGTTGTAGGAAAAAGAACACCTGAAGCTGGATTTAAACCGGCAGGTGTTTATGAAGGAGGAAAAGTAGTTACTGGATACGGAGGAGGCATTTGTCAAGTATCTTCTACCCTATATAATGTGGCACTACTAGCTAATTTGGAAATTGTTGAAAGACAAAACCACCAATTTTTAACTTCTTATGTAAGTGCGGGTAGAGATGCCACGGTAAACTATGGTACAATTGACTTTCAATTTAGAAATTCTAGGAAGTATCCAGTGAAAATTATATGTAATGTTTCAAATGGAATTTGTGAAGTAAAACTTTATGGAGCAAAAGAAGAAATAGAATATGTAGTAAAAATAGAATCAAAAGTAACAGCTAGTATTCCATATACAACCAAATATGAAGAAGATGCTAATATGGAAATTGGTCAAGAAAAAATTGTACAATACGGAGCAAATGGTTGTAGAAGCATAGCATATAAAATATTAATATTAAATGGAAGTGTAGTTTCACAAGAAGTACTATCAGAAGATACATATAGTGCAATGACTAAAATTGTAAGAAGAGGCACCAAAGGCCCTGCTGTTGTAAAAACTGAACCAATAGAAGAGCAAAATGAACAAACGGAGCAAGTTGAACAATCGGAGGGAAATAATGCCCAAACAGAAAACACACAAATAGAAAATAACTAGAATGAAAAAGGAGTAAAATAGATTTTTTAAAGTTGTATACTAAAAAGCTAAACAGTTTATGTAGAAATATATAAACTGTTTAGCTTTTAAAAATTATAAGTGAAACTATAAAAATATTATACAAAAACATAAATACCAAAACTTATCTATTGCAAATAGTGTTTGATAAAATAATACTGGAAAAACCAGAAACTTTGTTATAATAAACTAGAAAAGCATAAACGTAAGAAAAAATGAGAACAGAATATTAGATAAATCGTTTTTTAATCTTAAAACAAAAAATAACAAGAATAATAAAAATAGGGATACATTGCAAACTATATGAATTAGACAATAAAAAACATTTACAATTTTGTAAATGCTTTTAATCTTGATTATTTAATAAGACTTCTATCAATTGGTTAACTACATTTTTGTTTGTATCAGATAGGAGAGAATATTTGTCTAATGTGTCTGATAATTCTACTAAGTCTTTCAATAAAACAGTAGGAGAACAATGAGAAATATGGCATATTCGAATAGCTGTATCCAAACTAATGCCGGCTATACCACGTTCTACCTGGCTTAAAAACTGAGAACTAATATCTAATTTTTCAGCAAACTGTTCTTGTGTACATTTCATACGATGCCTAATACCTTTTATGTTTTTCCCTAAAGTAATACTTTTAAATTTGTTTTCTGGTGTTTGATTAATCATAAATTCACCTCTTTTCTATAGTATAAGTAAAATAAAAATGTTTTAAAACAAGATTATATATTTACTTACAGTATAAAAATAAAAGTAATACATTAAAAAATAATAAAAGTATATATTAGGAAAATATAAAGAAAGGAAGTAGAAAAATTGAAAGAAAATAAAAATAATATACAAAAAAAATATAGCAAAATACTGCAAAAAAGTTATCGAGCGGAATTTATAGATAAAATAAAACAGGATGTTAGAAAAAAAATAAAAAATATGACAGAAATGGAAATTGAATTTTTTGCTAATAATGTATATGATTACTGCTGTTTTGAAGTACATCATATTTCTGAAAAAGAAAGAGCAGAGTATATGGTATATACTAATAATAAGTATTATGAAGAACTTGGAGAGATACACCAATTTTCTGGAGAAATAAGTTATCAATTTTGCAAAAATATAAAAAACAAGTATTTAAAAATGCTCAAAGCAAGATCGAAAGAAGAGACAACAGATAAATCATGAATTTTTTTATACCTCTATTTTGCCTATCAGGAAAAATAATTTGACATAAATAGACAATAATAAGATTTGTGAAAACATGTAATAATACCAATAGTAATAAATAGTTGTAACTAATGGGGGGCGGTATTATGTACAGAAATGAATTTGAGGATTGGATAGGTTTTGGAAATAGGGTAAAAATAAGCAGAAAACAAATGGGGTTAACGGTTGAAAAGTTAGCAGAGTGTGTAGATAGGACAGAGAATTATATAAATAGACTAGAAAAAGGAGAAAAAAGTTGCAGTGTGCACACAATTCATCAACTAAGTAAATCTTTGAAAGTGAGTACAGACTTTTTGCTATATGGGGATAAACAAGAAGAGAGAGACTATAAAGATGAAGAAATTATAAAAAATATAATTGAAAGATGTAACAAAAAGGAACTAAAAATAATAAAAGATGTGATTGTTGCGATGTATCCCAAATTTATTAATAAAGAAGAAAATGAATAAATGTGAAATATAAACGATTAGAAAATTCTAAGGAAATGTATTGACAAGCCAAACAAAAGGAACTATAATATTATCAATATGCGCCATTAGCTCAGTTGGTAGAGCAACTGACTCTTAATCAGTGGGTCCCCGGTTCGAGTCTGGGATGGCGCACCAATACATAAATTGAAGCACTTTTTAAAAGTGCTTTTTTCTATGGCTCAAAGTCAATAGTTGGGGTAGAATACCTGAAAAGTATTTCTATCTCAGCTTTTTTATGGGTCAAAAATTTCAAGTGAAAATGTGCCTAAAATCCTTGATTTTGAACAGCATAAATAAACCAATAATTTAGTTTATATGCTCATAGATTATAAAATGTAAATATTAAACGTGGCAGGTGAATAGTGTTCTCAAGATATTTCGATGTTTACATTCTATAATAAAAATATTAAAATGCAAATTTAGCATTTTTTAATTTTTTAGTAATAAATTATTAAAAAAGATATATCTTTTTATATAGACCAATGCTATAATAAAAATGAAAATATAAAAGAAGGGGATTTAGCTAAATGCTAATATAGGGCAAAAATATGAATGCTAATGAGTTATCTGTAACAGAACAAATAGGACAAATGATTATGGTTGGAATGGAAGGTAGCACAATTAATAAAAATATAAAAACGATGATTCAAAATTATAAAATTGGTGGAGTTATTTTGTATAAAAAGAATTTTAAAAATTATAATGAAATGATAAAATTGGTAAATGATTTAAAAAAATTAAATTGTGTTAATAAAATTCCCCTTTTTATTGCTATCGACCAAGAAGGTGGCAGAGTAAATCGAATGCCTCAAGAAATTAAAAATTTAATTGCTGCAAAAAAATTAGCAAGTACACAAAATATAAAACTAGTACATGAAGCGGGAAATGTAATTGGAAAATTATTAAAAGATTCTGGCTTTTCTGTAAACTTTGCACCTGTATTAGACATACAAAGATTTGAAGACAATCATGCAATAGGTGATAGGTGTTATGGAAAAGATGCGCATACAGTAAGTAGATATGGAATAGAATTTATGAATGGACTAAAAGAGCAAGGTATGATTTCTGTTATAAAACATTTCCCAGGACATGGAGCAACAACAAAAGATTCACACTATTTTTTACCTATTATTCACAAAAAAATGTCAGAACTTGAACAAGAAGATTTAATTCCTTTTAAAAATGCCATAAAAAGCGAAGCAGAAGCTATTATGCTAGGGCACTTATTAATTAATGATGTAAACAAAATATACCCGTGCTCGCTTTCTAGAGAATTTATTATAAAATTTCTAAGAAGAAAATATAAATACAATGGGCTAATTATTACAGATGATTTGAATATGAGAGCAATTCGTTTTGTGTATGGAGTGAAATTGGCAACAGTGAAAGCTCTTGAAGCAGGAAATGATATTCTTTTATTTAGATTTAAAAATAATGAGGGGAAAGTTGTTATTCAAAAGATACAAAAACTAGTAGAAAACGGAAAAATAAAAGCAAAAAGAATAGAGCAAAGTGTAAATAGAATTATAAAGTTAAAAGAAAAATATCATCTAGACGATAGTGAAATTGTAAAAGGTTGTGACATTAACAAAATTAATCAATGTATAGAAAATATTAATCAACAGTATCATGAAAGAAGCTAGTAACTATATAGAAGTTGCCTATAATTACTAGCTTCAAACTTTAGGAAACAAGAATAAAAAGATATATCTTAACATAATTCTACCATATTTTGGAAATAATATGTGTCGAAATTTGTAAAAAATATTTATCCAAACTATTATGAAAACAAAAGCAAGTTCATAAATTGGTTACAAAGTATTTACTAAATATCCAAAAAGAAGACAATAAAAGAACACAAAAGATAGGTAAAATAAAATCATAGAAAGGAGAGTGATTCTATAGAGAATAAAATAAGAAAGGAAAGTGATTTATTTGAACATAAAAATCATTGGAGCCAATTGTAAAAACGGAATGCAACTGTATAAAATGGCAACTAGAGCAATAGAAGAAGTGAATAGTGAAATTCAGCTAGAAAAATTAGATGATAAAAAAGCTATTCAGAGATATAATGTGCAAAACATTCCAGGATTAGTTATTAACGAAAAATTGGTTTCGCAAGGTAAAGTATTATCACAAAGAGAAATAAGTAAATTAATAACATAACAAATTCCCCTAAAACAGCTATTCTTTAAATAAAAGAATGGCTGTTTTTT
>CALXJM010000061.1 GCA_944388625.1 uncultured Clostridia bacterium | reverse complement strand
TACCAAGCAGGAGCAGATGTAGAAATAACATCACTAGAACAAGCAGACCAAAAAGTATATTCAAAACCAGGGAAATACCCATACATACATATATCTATAGAAAAAGTAATAAGATTATCAAAAAGTATGTATCCAGAAACAGAAGAAAACACAACAGGTGCAATATCAACATACACAGTTGGAGGAGCAAACTTAATTGACATACAATATGAAATTGGCCTTAATTGGATAATTGGAGGAGTTGAATCTTTAAGAGACGAATATTGCGGATTTGCAATGGCAGAAGTTCCTGGATATGGTTTGGGAATTGGAGGGGCTTATACTAGTTACGATTTTGAAAGAGATATAATTTATGCAATTACTATGTTCACTGGTGGCTCAGGTATAACATTCGAAAAAATAATTAAAAGGGAACAAAATAGCGATGCTACTTTCAGACCATTGCTATACATAAAACTACCTGAATAAATACACATAGAAAAAGCCCAAAATCTACATAAAAATTACAATAAAACACTTGTAATTTACTAAAAAAAATGTTATTATATTAAACAATGAAATATGAACTGTTATGGAAGCAAAGTAGATTTAGAGATTTTGCTTTAGAGAGAATAAGCCATTGGCTGAAAGCTTATTTAGCAAATACTAAATTGAAATTTCACTTTCTAGGTCTTTTATTGAAATAAGTAGGTAAAAGCGATAGCAACGTTATAGCTACAAGAGATTAATTTTATGAATTAATAAATTTAGGTGGTACCACGAGTCACTTCGTCCTAATGGGCGAGGTGACTTTTTGCAAATCTTACACATAAACAGAAATTTGTTTAGTAAAAAAGAAAGGAAGATTGTATGAAAGAAAAAATTGAACAAATTAAAAATAGTGCTTTACAGGAAATTAGTAAAATAACAGAATTGCAGAACGCAAATGACATAAGAGTAAAGTACTTAGGAAAAAAAGGGGAACTAACAGCAGTGTTAAGAAGCATGGGAGGGCTTTCAGCAGAAGAAAGACCTGTAATTGGTAGTTTAGTTAATGAAGTTAAAGACGAAATAGAGGAAAAGCTACAAGAAATAGAAAAAGGTTTAAAACAAAAAGAATTAAATAAAAAACTAGAAAAAGAAAAAATTGATATTACTCTACCAAGCACCAAAATAAGAAGAGGAAGCAAACATCCAATTAACCGAGTGATAGAAGAAATAGAAGATATTTTTGTATCAATGGGGTATGATGTTGTTCCTGGACCAGAGTTAGAGACTGATGAATATTGCTTTGAAAGACTAAACTTACCAAAGGGACATCCTGCAAGAGATATGCAAGACAGCTTTTACATTACAAGTGAATACTTATTAAGAACACAAACATCTGCTGTGCAAGCAAGAGCTATGGTAGAGAATAAAGAAAAAACACCAATTAGAATTATATGCCCAGGAAAAACTTATAGAAGAGATGATGATGCAACGCATTCACATCAGTTTGGGCAAGTAGAAGGATTGGTAATTGATGAAAATATTTCATTAGCAGATTTAAAAGGAACACTAGAAGTATTTGTAAGAAAATTATTAGGAGAAAATTCTAAATTAAGATTTAGACCTAGCTATTTCCCATTTACCGAACCATCTTACGAGGTTGATGTAAGTTGTTTCAAATGTGGAGGAAAAGGCTGTAATTTATGCAAACAAACAGGTTGGATAGAAATTTTAGGTTCAGGAATTGTTCATCCAAATGTATTAAAAATGAATGGATATGATCCAGAAAAATATTCGGGATTTGCTTTTGGAACTGGGCTAGATAGAATTGCAATGTTTAAATACGGAATTACAGATATAAGGCTTTTATATACTAATGATATAAGATTTTTAAATCAATTTGATAGAAAGGATGATTGCTAATGAAATTAAGTATGAATTTTGTTAAAGATTATATAGATGTACAAGATGATGTGAAAACAGTTGCAGAGAATATGACAAAAGTAGGAAATGAATATGATTTTGCTGGGAAATTAATTGATGCTACTAAATTGACTATAGGAGAGGTTTTAGAATGCACGGATCATCCGGATTCTGATCACCTTCATGTATGTAAAGTAGATGTAAAAACAGAAGTACTTAATATTGTTTGTGGGGCTCCAAATGTAAGAAAAGGATTAAAAGTTATTGTTGCACTAGATGGGGCTACATTACCAGGCAATATTAAAATTAAGAAAGGAATTATTCGTGGAGTAGAATCAAATGGAATGCTTTGTTCTATTGCAGAATTGGGGCTAGAACATAAATTTCTAACAGATGCAGATAAAAATGGCATATGTGAATTGCCAGAAACAGCTATTGTTGGAGAAGATCCAATTAAATGCTTAGAATTAGATGATGAAGTAATTGACTTCGATTTAACAGCTAATAGAGGAGATTTATTAAGTATTTTAGGAATGGCATATGAACTTGGAGCAATTTATGACAAAAAAGTAAAAGACATAGATTTAGATTATACAGAAATAGAAGAAAATATAGAAGGAAAATTTAAAGTAGATGTTCAAACAGAAAATTGCAATTTATTTTTAACTAAAAAGGTTATAGGAGTAGAAATAAAAGAAAGCCCAACTTTTATTAAAAATAGATTAATTGCTTCTGGAATTAGACCAATCAATAATGTAGTTGATATTAGTAATTATGTTATGCTAGAAACAGGTCAACCTTTACACTTTTATGATGCAGATAGACTTGGAAATAAAATGGTTATTAGGATGGCAAAAGAAAATGAAAAACTTACAACCTTAGATAATGTGGAAAGAAATTTAAGTAGCGAAGATATTGTTATTGCAACTGATAGCAATGCTGTTGGATTAGCAGGAGTAATGGGAGGACTTTCAACAGAAGTAGAACAAGACACTAAAAATATAATTATAGAGTCAGCTATATTTGATCCAATTAAAATTAGATATACTTCTAAAAAAATATTAAGAAGCGAAGCAAGTAATCGATTTGAAAAAGGATTAGATCCAAATAGAACTTATATGGCTATAGAAAGAGCATGTAATTTATTAGAAAAATATGCAAATGCAAAAATTCTAAAAGGAATAGTAAAATACGATAAAATAGATAAAACTGATAAAGAAATTGCAATTTCATTTGAGAATATTAATTCTATTTTAGGCATGAATATTCCACCAAAAGAAATTTTAGAAGTATTTAGAAAATTAGGATTTACATATGAAGTAGAAGATGAAAAAGTAAAAGTTTTCGTCCCAACAAGAAGATTAGATATATCTATAAAAGAAGATTTAATTGAAGAAGTAGGAAGAATTTATGGAGTTGATAATATTGAAGGAAGACTTCCAGTTATTCCTGTAAAAATGGGAAGCTATGATAAAACAATGAGAGAAATTAGAAATAAAATGATTTCATTGGGCTTAAATGAAACCTTATCATATATTTTAATTAATGATAAAGAAGTAAAAAAATTTACAACAGATGAATTTGAACCAGTTAAATTATTAGATCCAATGACAGAAGATAGAAACACATTAAGATACAGTATGATTCCATCATTATTTAAAATATACGAATATAATAAAGCACGCAATATAGAAGATATATCTATATTTGAAATAGGCAAAGGATTTTACAAAAAAGAAAATGAATATGGAGAAAATACAAAATTATGCTGTTTAATGACCGGAAAATATGAATTGGGAATTGAACATGTACAAAAAGTAGATTTTTATATAATTAAAGGAATTGCAGAAGAACTATTAGATTATTTAGGATATAAAAATAGATATAGTTTTGTTATTAAAAACAGTATTCCAGAAGAATTTCATCCATGGCAAGTAGCAGAAATATCAGTAAATAATGACATTGTTGGAATTTTAGGAAAACTTCATCCGGAAATTACAAAAGAAGATGTATATGTAATGGAAATAAATTTAGACAAATTGTTAGATAAAAAAGTAGGAAAAATGAAATATAAAGAAATATCTAAATTCCCAAGAATAAAAAAAGATTTAGCATTAGTAGTAGATAAAGCCATGGAAGCTCAGACTATTAGCAAAGTAATTAAACAAGCAGGAGGGAAACTATTAATTGATATAGAAGTATTTGATGTATATACTGGAGAACATGTAGGAGAAGGCAGAAAAAGTATTGCTTATGCTTTAAGTTTTGGAGCTGATGACAGAACTTTGACAGATGAAGAAATAAATAATACTTTAAATAAAATTATATTAGCAACAGAAAAAGAATTAAATGCAGAATTAAGAAAATAATTGTAGATGCAAATTCTTACAAACAAGAAAAGTGAAAACGAAGTTTTCACTTTTCTTGTTTGTAATTTAATAATCCGATAATTCAATTTCTTTTATAATTTCTATTCCCGTCATTTCACAAGGAATATTAATTCGTTTAATAAAATTCTTGTCTAAATCTTTAAAATTATTTATTCCAATATCGTATAACTGAAAATCAATACCATTATTTTTTAAAGTTCTAACTGCTTCGGAAGTATATGCACCATAAGGGTAAGCAAACACTTTTAAATCTTTTTTTCCTAAATTTTTTTCAATTAATTTATAAGATTCTATCACATCATCACGGAGCTCTCTTATTGGGAGTTTGTTATAAAAAACGTGTTTTTTACTATGACTAAATATTTCTACAAGTCCACTATTTTGCATTTCTAAACATTCTTTCCAACTTAAATATTTTGTACCATCAATTTCTTGTCCAATCTTATCTGTTATAATAAAAATCGAAGCCTTAACATTGTATTTCTGCAAGATTGGATAAATATATTCGTAATTACTATAATAGCCATCATCAAAAGTTATAATGATGGGTTTACTAGGAAGTTCTGTTTTCATAGAATTAGCATCGGCTAAATCCTTCATTGATATTATAGTGTAACCATTTTCCAAAAGAGTTTTTATATTTTCTTCAAAACTTTCAGGAGTGTTTATATAGTTAAAATTATCTGGATCACTGGCTGGCACAGTAGTTACAAAATTATGATACAGCAATACAGGAATTTTTACATCTGGTCTTTTATTATACTTATATTTGTTAAAAGACAATGTAATAATGGTTACAATACAAATAATAATTATACAAGGAATTATTACTTTCTTTTTTATATTCAATTTAAATTCACCTCTATTTATCATATTCGTTTTAGACATTTTTTGACACCTGTCACCATTTTTTAACAAAATCATATGATATTATGAGGTGATAAAAATGTTCTTAATATCAATGACAGTAGCATTACTATGTTTTGTATGCTCGATATGTATAAACATTAATTGGATTAATGATATAGCATGCTATTTTGGATACTTCTTAGCAGTTTATCTAGTAACATTCATAGCTTTAATTCCAGGTTTTAATTTTGTATTTATGTTTATTAGCTTATTGTTTAATAAAAAAGATAAAAAGCCTTGTATGAAAAATGAAAAAGACGTTACCATCTTAATACCAGTATACAATGGAAAAAACTCAATAAAAGAAACTATAGAATCAATCCAAAAACAAAAGTATTGTGGAAATATTTTTATAAATATTATAGACGATGGTTCAACAGATGGAACTATGGAATTACTAAAATCAATGAATTTAGATTCTAATATAGAACTAATAGAAACAAAACATAGTGGAAAAGCAAAAGCTCTTAATGAAGGATTAAAGAAAGTGAATACAGACTATACCATTACAATTGATAGTGATACTATTTTGCATCCTCTAGCAGTAAGAAATATTATGAATAAATTGGTAAATTCTAACGAAAAAACTGTAGCAACAGCTGGCTGTCTATTTGTAAAAAATGCAAAAAAAAGTTTTATTACAAAATTACAAGAATGGGATTATACTTTAGGTATATTTGGTGTTAAATATATTCAAGGAAATTACAATTCAACTCTAGTTGCACAAGGAGCTTTTAGTGCATATAAAAC
>CALXJM010000060.1 GCA_944388625.1 uncultured Clostridia bacterium | reverse complement strand
GCATCACATACTAAATCTGTATTTAATGCTTCTAAAATAGTTTTTCCTACTAAAATTTCTCCAGCCATTGCTGCAGAGTGTGTCATTCCAGAGCAACCAATAGTTTCTACTAAAGCCTCTTGAATAATTCCTTCTTTTACATTTAGAGTTAATTTACAAGCTCCTTGTTGTGGTGCACACCAACCAATTCCATGTGTTAAACCTGAAATGTCTTTTATTTCTTTAGATTTAATCCATTTTCCTTCTTCTGGGATTGGTGCTGGTCCATGGTCTACTCCTTTTGCTACTTTACACATTTCTTCTACTTCTTTTGAATAAATCATAATTTTTGCTCCTTTCATTTTTTGTTCTATATATAATTTAGTATTATATAACTTTAACTTTTCTTTGCTAATATCTGATTCATATTTTGTATTTCTTCTTTTTTTTCTTCTTCTTGGTTTTTAATTTTTTCGTAACTAATTATATGATGTGCAGGTCTTTTATATACACCTTCTTCATATGTTTCCTGTTCTTTTTTTATGTTTTTATCTAAATACTGTTCAATTAATTTTCTATTCTTTTTAGAAAAAGATTCTAAGCTTAGCCCTAAGTATTCATATTTCCATATAACATGTAATTGTTCTTGATTATAAGGAAGTTCTCTTATGTCTTCGTAATGATATTCTATTTTAAATTTAAAATTTTCCATAATAATATTAATACTATACCATCTTTTTGTGTTGCACAAAAGAAATTCTTCCCACAACTCTTTAATTAAGTTATATAATTCTTTAATTTGTTCTAAATATGTATCTTCATTAATGTTAAATCTATTTGGAATTTCATATACATTAATAGGGTCCTTTTTTAAAATACCTTTGGGGAAATAATAAAAATATAGCTCTCCTGTTGAAACATTTTTTATTTGTTCTATCACAGAAGCATGTAAACACAGTTTATCCCACTTTTCTGGAACCATATAAAATAATTTATTCTGTATTTTCTTATATAGTTCTTTTATTTTATGTGTTTCTAGCATGGCTATCCCCTCTTAATTAAGCTTTCCCCTGTCATTTCTTCTGGCTTTTCTAGTCCCATAATATCTAGCAAAGTTGGAGCTAAATCAGCCAATTTTCCACTCTTTACTGTTACATTATCCATTCCCACTAAAATAAGAGGAACCACATTTGTAGTATGTGCAGTATGTGGATCTCCTGTGGCATAGTCTATCATTTGTTCTGCATTTCCATGATCTGCTGTAATTACAATAACACCGTTCTTTTCTTTCATAGCATTTACTACTTTCCCAACACATGTATCAATTGTTTCAATAGCTTTTACTGCTGCTTCTAAATTTCCTGTGTGTCCTACCATGTCTGGATTTGCATAGTTTAATATGATACTATCATATTTTTCTGATTTAATTGCTTCTATAACTTTTTCTGTTACCTCATTAGCACTCATTTCTGGTTTTAAGTCATATGTTGCCACCTTAGGAGATGGAACTAAAATTCTGTCTTCTCCTGGATATTGTTTTTCTTCTCCTCCGTTAAAAAAGAATGTGACATGAGCATATTTTTCTGTTTCTGCAATTCTTAATTGCGTTAATCCTTTTTTACTAATGTATTCTCCAAAAGTATTTTTGATGCTAGTTGGCTTAAATGCTATTTTTACATTTGGCATAGTTTCATCATACTGTGTAAAACATACAAAGTCTACAGGGAAAAATGTTTTTTCGAATGCATTAAAATCTTTATCTACAATTGCTCTAGTAATTTCTCTTGCTCTATCAGGTCTAAAATTGAAAAAAATAACAGAATCATTTTTCTTTATAGTAGCTATTGGTATATCGTTATTACATATCAAAGTTGGTTCTACAAATTCATCAAACACTTCTTTTTGATAAGATTTTTCAATAGCAATTGTAGCAGAAGATTCTTTTTCTCCTTCTCCTTTTACTAGTGCATTGTATGCTTTTTCTATTCTGTCCCAACGTTTATCTCTGTCCATAGCATAGAATCTTCCCATGATACTTGCAATTTTGCCTATTCCCTTTTCTTGCATTTTCTTTTGCAATTCTGTGATATATGTTTCTGCAGAAGTTGGTGGGGTATCTCTTCCATCTAAAAAGCAATGTACATAAACTTCTTCAAAATCTTTTCTTTTTGCAAGTTCTAATATAGCATATAAATGTCTTATATGGCTGTGTACTCCCCCATCTGATAATAATCCCATAACATGCAATTTAGAATGATTTTTTTTACAATTTTCAATTGCTTCTACTAATTCTGGATTACTAAAAAAGTCACCCTCTTCAATTTGTTTTGTAATTCTAGTTAATTCTTGATATACAATTCTTCCAGCTCCAATATTAGTATGTCCAACTTCTGAGTTCCCCATCTGTCCTTCTGGTAGCCCCACATCTAGCCCACTAGTGTGAATTTCTGTTACCGGACATTTTTTCATTAAATCATCAATAACTGGCGTGTCAGCAATACTGATTGCATTTCCATTTTTGTTTTCGTTTTTTCCAAATCCATCTAATATCATTAACATCGTTGTTTTTTTACTCATATATTTTCCTCTTCTTCCTTTTTTCTATACTGCGTTTATAATATTGGCAAATTCTTCTGGTATTAAACTTGCTCCACCTACTAATCCACCATCAATATCAGAAGCATTAAATAATTCTTTTGCATTAGTTGATTTTACACTGCCTCCATATTGTATGATTATTTTTTCTGCTACACCTTTTCCGTATATCTGCTCAATTTGATTACGAATTACTTTTATACTCTCATTTGCATCTTCAACAGTTGCTGTTTCTCCAGTTCCTATTGCCCAAATTGGCTCATAAGCAATAATAACTTTTAAAATATCTTCTTCATCTAATCCTTCCAATGCTTTTTTAGTTTGTTCTTCAATAACTTTTGATGCAAGCCCTTGTTCTCTTTGTTGCTTAGTTTCTCCAACACATACAATTGGATTTAATTCATACTTAAGTGCTGCTTTTATCTTTTTATTTACTATTTCATCTGTTTCTGCAAAATATTGTCTTCTCTCAGAATGTCCAACAATAACATATTGAACACCTATAGACTTTAACATTGACCCAGATATTTCACCAGTGTAAGCGCCTTTTTCTTCAAAATGAATATTTTGCGCTCCTATTTTTATATTGGTTCCTTGTGCAGCCATTAAAGAATAAAATAAATCTATATATGGAACACAAAGTATTACTTCATTTTCTGTATTCTTAATTTTAGGTGCAATTTCTTCTATAAAGTTTATAGCTTCATTGGGTAATTTATTCATTTTCCAATTACCGGCAATAACTTTTTTTCGCATAAAAATTTATTCCTTTCTTGAACAAAATTTATTATAATTGCAAAAATTTATTCTTTATCTAATAAGCATTCTATTCCAGGTAGTTTTTTCCCTTCTAAAAATTCTAATGATGCTCCTCCTCCTGTTGAAATATGAGACATTTTATCAGCTAATCCCATTTTTTCTATAGCAGCAGCTGAATCTCCACCACCAATAATTGTAGTAGCTCCTGTTTTTGCTATTAATTTTGCAATTTCATAAGTTCCTGTTCTAAACTTTTCAAATTCGCAAACACCAAGTGGTCCATTCCATACAATTGTTTTTGCATTTTCTAGAGCTTTTTCAAAAACTTCGATTGTTTTTGGTCCTATATCTAGTCCTTCCCAACCATCTGGAATAGAACCTGCATCTATGAATTTATCTTCTCCTTCATTAGAATATTCTGTTGAAACATGATTATCTACAGGTAATAAAAATTTCACTTTCTTTTGTTTTGCTCTTTCCATAATTTCTAAAGCAAGATCTAATTTGTCATCCTCACATAAAGAATTTCCTATTTGAAGACCTTGAGCTTTCATAAAGGTATATGCCATTCCACCCCCAATAATAAGAGTGTCTACTTTTTCTAATAAACTTTCAATAACTCCAATTTTGTCTGAAACCTTTGCACCTCCTAAGATAGCTACAAATGGCCTTTGAGGGTTTTCTAACGCTTTACCTAAAAACTCAATTTCTTTTTCAATCAAAAATCCAGATACAGCTGGTAAAAATTCTGCAACACCTGCAGTAGAACTATGTGCTCTATGAGCTGTTCCGAATGCATCATTAACATAAATATCTGCTAGACTTGCTAATTCTTTCGAAAATTCTTCGTCATTTTTTTCTTCTCTTGCGTCATATCGAACATTCTCTAATAAAACAATCTCTCCTTCTTTCATATTAGAGGTTAATTCTTTTGCACTTTCTCCTACAATATCCTGTGCCATTTTAACTTCTTTTCCCAATAATCTTTGCAATTCTTTTGCAACTAATTTTAAAGAATATTTAGGATTTACTTCTCCCTTTGGCCTTCCCAAATGAGAGCATAAAATTACTTTTGCATTGTGATTTACTAAATATTGAATTGTTTCTAAAGCTCCTACGATTCTTCTATTATCTGTAATTTCTCCTGTTTCTATATCTTGTGGAACATTAAAATCACATCTGACAAGAACTTTTTTACCTCTTACATCCAAATCTCTTATTGTTTTTTTATTCATATTACAATTCCTTTCTACTTTTAAGTATTTTTACTGTTTTGATATATTAATTTATGCCATCTCAATTGTAATAATACTTAAAGCAATTGTTTTGTAGTATTCTACTAATGTTTGCTTTAGGCGAGATATATCTCGCCTAATTTTTATTTATGGTCTACACTATACATGTACCTTGCTAAGTCTACTAATTTGTTTGAATATCCCCATTCATTGTCATACCAAGCAACTAGTTTTACAAATTTATCTGTTAGTGCAATTCCTGCTTTGCTATCGAAAATAGATGTGTGGCTGTCATGAATAAAATCAGATGATACTAAATCTTCGTCTACATATTCCAAAATTCCTTTTAGCTCATTTTCAGAAGCTTTTTTTACAGCATCACAAATTTCTTCATATGTTGCAGATTTTGCTAAATTACATGTTAAATCTACAACAGAAACATCTACTGTAGGAACTCTAAATGCCATTCCAGTTAATTTTCCATTCAATTCTGGAATTACTTTTCCAACAGCTTTTGCTGCTCCAGTAGAAGATGGAATAATATTAGCTGAAGCTGCTCTTCCACCTCTCCAATCTTTTTTTGAAGCTCCATCTACAGTTTTTTGTGTTGCTGTAGTAGAGTGAACTGTTGTCATAAGTCCTTCTGTAATACCAAAGTTATCATTAATTACTTTTGCAAGTGGAGCTAAGCAGTTTGTTGTACATGATGCATTTGATACAATATTCATATCACTTGTATATTTATCATTGTTAACTCCCATAACAAACATAGGAGCATCTTTTGATGGTGCACTAATAACAACTTTTTTTGCTCCCCCTTCTAAGTGGGCATTTGCTTTTTCAATAGTAGTAAATACTCCTGAACATTCTAGAACATATTCAACCCCATCAGCTCCCCAAGGAATATTTTTTGGGTCTGTTTCATTATATACTTTGATTTCTTTACCATTAACAATTAATTTTCCGTCTTCTGCTCTTACCTCTCCTTTAAATCTTCCATGAACTGTATCAAATTTTACAATGTATGCCATATAATCTGCACTAATAAATGGATCATTGATAGAAACTACTTCTACATCTCCTTTTTCTAAAGCTGCTTGGAATGTTAAATTTCCAATCCTTCCAAAACCATTAATTCCTATTTTTATTGACATTTAAAATCCTCCATTCTGATACAAAAATTGTATCTTAAATTTTTTGTATATTTTTTAGTATTTCCTACTAAAAAATATATACTCTATTTATCGCTATCATTTTATAACAAAAGAGAACACTTTGCAAGTATTCTCTAAAAAAATGATTATCATCCTTAATTATTTTTTATTTTATCTATGTATTGCATTCTTTTTGTTTGAATTTCTTTTGAATGGCGGGAGAACACTGTTCTCCCCTACGATTGCTGTGCCTAATATTGTTTATTGCTAACATTAATTATGTTCAATTCTGTAGGGGCGAACATTGTGTCAAGAGTAACATGGTATACAGTTTGTAAAGACACATGGTATACACTTTTCCATTTTT
>CALXJM010000059.1 GCA_944388625.1 uncultured Clostridia bacterium | reverse complement strand
GATGCAACACTTGGATATGAAAGAGTATATGATACTGAAACTGGCGATATATATAAAGCATACAATGGATTTACAGATGATTATAGTGGCTCTCGTTACGAGCCTGTAACAGATAATATGTATACAGAATCAATAACTGGATATATTGAAAAATAATATGTGAAGGAGGAAAAATATGTTTAAGAAAAAATTAAAACTACTTTTACTAGTAATAGGTTCACTTATTTTAAGTGCAATTATGCCAATAGTGATTTTTGCAAATAGTTCTACAGAACCAAGTGAATTGAAATGGACAAGTGAAACAACTGTTGAATGGAAGGCACCAAGTGAAAAACCGGGAAATCAACAATTATTAAGATACCAAATAAGGATATATAGAAACGGCAACATAGTAGCAGGTGGAGAAGGAAATGAAATATATACTAGAATAAATAAATATACAATAAGTGAATCTATAATGAGTGTACCTGGAAATTATAAGCTAGAAGTTCGTGCACAAGGAGGTTTTATAGTAGGAGATCCAGATTCGCTTACAGCACTAACTTATTGGGGAGAATATGGTAATTGGGTAGGTATAGATTCACCAAGTGCAAGTCATACACATATATATGGAGAAGAATGGAAAAAAGATAAGGTACAACATTGGAAAGAATGTGACTGTGGAGAAAAAACAGAAGTAGCAAACCATAAATTTGGAGAATGGGAAATAACAAAACCAGCAACAGAGCAAGAGGAAGGGACACGTGAAAAATCATGCGAAATATGTGGATATAAAGAAACAGAAAAAATAGAAAAACTAGAACATACACATGTATACGGAGAAGAGTGGAAAAAAGATAAGGTACAACATTGGAAAGAATGTGGCTGTGGAGAAAAAACAGAAGTAGCAAACCATAAATTTGGAGAATGGGAAATAACAAAACCAGCAACAGAGCAAGAGGAAGGGACACGTGAAAAATCATGCGAAATATGTGGATATAAAGAAACAGAAAAAATAGAAAAACTAGAACATACACATGTATACGGAGAAGAGTGGAAAAAAGATAAGGTACAACATTGGAAAGAATGTGGCTGTGGAGAAAAAACAGAAATAGCAAACCATAGATTTGGAGAATGGGAAATAACAAAACAAGCAACAGAGCAAGAGGAAGGAATACGTGAAAAATCATGCGAAATATGTGGATATAAAGAAACAGAAAAAATAGAAAAACTAGAACATACACATGTATACGGAGAAGAGTGGAAAAAAGATAAGGTACAACATTGGAAAGAATGTGGCTGTGGAGAAAAAACAGAAATAGCAAACCATAGATTTGGAGAATGGGAAATAACAAAACAAGCAACAGAGCAAGAGGAAGGAACACGTGAAAAATCATGCGAAACATGTGGATTTGAAAACAAAAAGGAATTATTAAAATACACAAAAGCTGTATTTGAACTAGCTGACAAAGAAAAATAAAAAATATGCTAATTGCATTTAAACAACTAGCATTTAAGTTAATAATGATTTATACGGAGCTACTTGTAGGAGGGCAGTTCCTTTTTAACTTTCTAAACAGCAATATCTTTGTTTTTCCAAAAAACGAATACATAAATCAATAAAGTATTTTAAACTAATTTTTCTTCCATCATAATCATCTTCAAAAATCTCATAAATAATTTGGTTATCTGTATTATCTAACATATTATTTAAAGACTTATCCATTGCAGATCGCACTATTTTATAGTTTATAACTTTATTTTTTTCAGCAACTTTTTTTATAAGTTTATTTGTATCTAAAAGCAAACTTCTATCAGTATATGCTAGAAAAATTGCATCTTTTAAATAAAGTGTTCCCTTAAAATGATGGGTTAATCCAATTTTCCAAAAAATATCATCAATACTTTTTTCAATTTTTAAGGTATCTTTTAATGTATCTGCAACTAGATTAAAAACATCAAAAAAAGAAAAATCGTTTTGTTTCTTTCCAAAACCCCAATGCTTTTTTTCACGATTTATAATATTGGTTATGTGTTTAGAGTCAATTACCAAAATAATGACATTCTTTTTATCTACACGAGTTATTGCGTTCTTCAGCATATTAGTACAAAAGGTAACTGAAGTAATTGAGTCCAATACTATTAAATTTTCTTTTGATTTTATTTGATAAAGTAAAGAGTTTACCTTATCAACTGGTACATTTATTATTTCGATTTTTGATTCGTTTTGCAATGCGATATTAGATAAGCTGTTAAATAGAATATCATTATTGTTGGCAATTATTACTTTGATGCTCATAATAATTCCCTCCTATAATGTATTCGACTTTATTTTACCATAAAATGTAATTAAGAACAAGTAATTACAATATCAAAATAAATACTTTTCGACATAATAAGCGTATTTTTGCTGATTTTGTCCGATTTTTTCTTATTTTAAGACAAAACGCCAAAATCATTATATGATTTTAGCTAGGACAAGAGTCTGTAAGGTTAAGGAAAGTGTATTAAAAGCACAATAGATAAATTTTAGGAATCAAAAGAAATTGTGAATAATATATTGGCTTAATTTTACAGACTTTTATAATATAGGGGGTTTTGAAAATGAGTGGATAAGAAATAAAATAGAAAGATATAATTTTTTTGTAAGTTAATAGCTTTCTTTGATTTTCAGGCATTTGTCCAATCTAAAAAGATTGGAGAAAGAAAATGAAAAGAAAGGATATTGACGAAAAATGTATATATCAAGAAAAAGAGTTTTCAAACGATATTGTATTTGCAAGGTACATAAATTATATGAGAAAAGCTTTATTAAACAGGCGATTAAACTATTTAAGACATAAAAAATATTTATTAGAAAAGGAAATATCTATGTCAAATGAAGAATGGAAAGAGTTATCTAATAGGGGTAATTCTGACCATTCTTTTTTTGACAAAAGCGATTTGAAATTTGCTTTAAGTAAATTAAATGAAAATCAAAGGAAAGTAATAGTTAAATACTATTATGAAAATAAGAAAATAAAAATTATTGCTGAAGAACTGAATATGAACGAAAATGCAGTAAAGCAGTTAAAATTACGAGCAATAAATAATTTAAAAAAATATATGGAGGGAAATCATGAAAAATAGAACAAAATTTTATGAAATATTAGTAAAAGCAAGAACAGATGAAGTGTCAATGATTTTAGTAATAGGAAAGATAATGCCTCTTATTGATAAATATTCCTTAAATGAAAAAAATGTTATAGACCAAGATTTAAAGAGTATTTTAATTGAATACGCAATTAGTGTAGTAAAAGAAGAAAATTTTGCAGAAAAATTGGCTAAATAAAAAAATTTATAAAAAAAACGTAACCTTTTTCGTTTTCAAGTGCTGTTCATAGTAGAAGCGTAAAAAACTTCTGGTATGGATTGCACATTGAAAATTGAATAATGTATTTGTTAGATCATACAAGAGCTGCGTTTTAGGTGGGTTATCGACCACTTAAATTAACAATAGGAATGTTATCTTATTGTGAAGACAGTTTAGGAAACTTTTGTATAGTCACAGCACGAGCGTAAAGTTATAAAGGTAGTCCATAATACTTTTATAATGGTGCGTCACACGCAATGAGTACAAGCCAGAGTTCTGGTTGGTGAAATTCCAATGTTGCTAGAAACAATAGCAGTCTGACAAATGGGAAAAGTAAGAAAATAATCATATCTAATTAGGGCTATTCCCCCAATAGCCCTAATTAGAAAATAGGAGGCAAAAGAAATGTTAGATATTATTTCAATGGCTACATTAATTTTTATATTAATAGGACTACCTTTAATTCTAATTATTATAGGTGGAAGTAGAAAGACACCAGAAGAACAAGAATTAGAGGATGAAGAACAAATTAAATATTTGAACGAATATCAAGAAAAGAAAATAAATAGAAAAAATTTTGGAGGTTATGATGGAAAGAAAAACATATAATTGGAAACAAGTTGTTTCATACGGTTTAATTGCATTACATAATTTATTAAATTCTGCAAATGAAGTAAATATAAAAAATATGCAAATGTTTTATGAGCCTTTACAAGAATTACATTCTAAAAAAGAGGCAGAACAATATGCAGAGATTTTATTAAATAAGAAGTAATGATTTGTAGAAGATAATGTTTAAATAAAAATATTATTATAGTGTCAAGTGTGGAAAAGTAAGATTTATACATTTCAAAAATTATAAAAAATCAGCTAGTCTTTGATTATATCAAAGACTAGCTATTTTAGATAGGAGGATTTGATGAAAGTAAAAAAATCAAATATTAAATTTGAAGATTTGCCAGATACGATCACTCCAGAAATATATTCGGACTGGAGAGGAATAGGCATAGTAAAAGCAAGGGAGAGATTTCATAGTTTAAATTTTCCTTTAATTAAAAATTGTGGAGCTAATCTTATTGCAGATAAAAGAGCAGTATTTGTTCATGAGTTTTGTACAGATGATGAAACTAAAAAAGTATTACTTGAAAAAATAGCAAAGCAATTATTTGTCTGATCTTCAATTTAAGGAAAAGGAGAAAATATGGGAAGAAATTTAAGTAAAAGAGGAAATGGAGAAGGAACAATATTTTATAGAGAAAAATTGAAAAAATGGGTAGGACAAATTACTTTAGGAGTTAATTCAGATGGAAAACAAATAAGAAAAACATTTTATGGAGATACAAGAAAAGAAGTAAAAGAAAAATTAGATTTATTACAAAGAGAAAAACAAACAGGGAAAGATGTTGGCAATACTTTATCAATAGTAGATATAGCTGAAGAAATAAGAGAACTAAAATATAAAACTAATTCTATAAAAAGAGCATCATACATAAGAATAGGAGAAAGCATCGATATAATGAGAAAGCTTTTACCCTATGCTAATATTCCAATTCAAAATGTTACAAGAAGTATAATAAATTCTCAAAGCCAAGTATTAGTTTCATATTCACAATCTGTAATAACCAAAGTATGGCAACAATTACAAGGAGCATTCAATGAAGCGAGGATTAGGAATATTGTAGAAAAAAATCCGTTTGAACTAAAAGGATATTTAATGAAACCAAAGTCTAATAAAGCAACTAAAAAAGTAGATGCATTGACTATAAAAGAACAAGAAAGATTTATTAATGAGTTAGATAAAGGATATGATGATTATACTATTGTATTTTATATAGCTATTTATACAGGAATGAGAATAAGTGAAATTTTGGCACTAAAAAGGGAAGATATAGATTTTGAAAATAAAAAAATATATGTAAGAAAGACACTTAGTCATGTAGATAAAGGAAGAATATTATTAGAAAAAACAACAAAAACTTATGCAGGGATGAGAGATGTGCCGATATTAAATGTACTGTACGATAAATTAATTGAATATAAAATAGATAAGAAAAAAGGATTTCTGTTTTTGAAAAATGGAAGTTTTATACATGCTACTAATTTTAATGCTAGATTTCAAAAACTATGTAAAAATGCAGATATTAGAGTATATAAAAAAAGATCAAGCATAAAAAGTGGAAGAAAAATAAAAAAAGTATATGAATTTGATATGACAAAAAGTAGAGTAAATACACATATGCTAAGACATACATTTGCAACTAGATGTATAGAAAATGGAGTTAGTCCAGTAGTTCTTCAAAAAATATTAGGGCATAAAGACATACAAGTAACATTAAATACATATACAGATGTGTTTAATGAATTTAAAGAGAAAGAAATAGAGAAAATAGATGATTTTTTTAATAAATGATATTAAAAAAAAGATGATTAAGTAATTGAAAAAATAAAAAAATGTGGTATAATAAATGCGAAATATTGCAAAATTATTATTTTAATAAAGTCTAATTAATCTTAATGAATTTATTCCCGTAGCTGTAAATTAGCAATATTTCAAGGCAAAAATATTGAAGAAATTTATTAGAAAAATAGGATTTCAAGCATTTTATAAAATTGCTCTATGAAACCAAATTAATATGGACAACAGATAAAACACATTATTGGAACATGGTTAAAATAAACGGTAGCTGGAAACATATGGATTCAACACCTGACAGAAACCACAGAAAGATTAGCATAATGAATGATGAGCAACGACTTTCAACTTTAAGTGGTAGAACATGGGATAGAAGTGCTTGGCCAGCTTCCAATTAAATTGTATAAGATTGTAAATAAAGTATAAAATAAAAATAAGCATTGAATCATAGCTGTGACTGGTAAGTGAAAATGTCTCAAATTTTTATTCCGTTGGCAAATGAAAATGTCTTAATATCTAACATATATT
>CALXJM010000058.1 GCA_944388625.1 uncultured Clostridia bacterium | reverse complement strand
TGGTAAAACTTCTCTTTTTGCTATATATCCTTTTCTTGGCACTATTCTTCACTCCTTTTCTTTAAAATGATACTTAAGAATAAGTATCTAGTTACTCTGGAAAGTAATTCTTTCCCGCATAGTGCTCGTAAATCTATATTTATCGTAATTTCTTACTTAATTATATATCTTTATTCGCACTTTTTACCTAAATTCAAAAAAGTCTTATATTCTCATCTTATTTTACATACTAAATTTTTATATAAGGGTTTATAGTACAAGATGAAATTTATAATTATTTTTATGATTTTTTAGGTTTTTTAGCTCCATATTTAGATCTACCCTGATTTCTGTCTTTAACTCCTGCTGTATCTAAGGTGCCTCTTATTATATGGTATCTAACACCTGGTAAGTCTTTTACTCTTCCTCCTCTAATTAGAACAACACTGTGTTCTTGTAAGTTGTGACCTATTCCAGGAATGTAAGAAGTAACTTCATAGCCATTAGAAAGTCTAACCCTTGCAACTTTTCTTAAAGCTGAGTTAGGTTTCTTAGGAGTTACGGTTTTAACAACTGTACATACACCTCTTTTTTGTGGTGATCTGTGATTTGTTGTTCTCTTTTTCTTTGAGTTATACCCTTTTTGAAGAGCTGGAGCTGTTGATTTTGCTCTTGTTGTTGATCTGCCTTTTCTAACTAATTGATTAATGGTTGGCAATTTATTTCACCTCCTATTAAAATATTAACCGCTAATGCTTATAGCATTAGCGGTTAATATTTTATCATTTTTTTCCATTAATGTCAACTTATATACTGATTTTTATTCAATTTTTCTTATTATCTCATTAGAGGATCTGTTTTTGTTCTATCTAACTTTTTAGTTGTACTTTTATTAATTGGATTTTTTGGTGTTCTTCCTATTGTTACTCTGATTGTATCTATCCAGTTCTCTTGGTTTGTCACAAGTTTATCTTTTATATCTCCATAATGAGCAATTGAACTTGATAAGTCATGAATATAATTTCTATTGTTTCCTCTTATCATATTAACAAATCTTTTAATTGCTCCTGTTTCATTTAGTAAACATACAGCTCTTATATACTTTAGTTTTTCCTCAAAAGCCTGTATTTGCTCTGGAGTTTTTTTAGCAATATTTGCGTTAAATTCATCTAGTTCTTTTCTTATTGCATCAATTTGTTCTTTTTCTAAAATTCCATCTAACAAATGTCTTTTTTCTATAGTTCTACCTCCAAATTCAACACTGTCTTCTGGAAGTTCTTCTAGTCTCCTTTTAATAGCAGAATTAAACTTTACTCTATTAATTGGATCTAATTTTCTAGCCATATTTAGTAAATCCTTACTACCACATTGCTCAAGTAGAAGTCTTTGTTCCTCTGGAGAACGATCTATAAAATCTTCTAACATACTTACTGCTACTGCATGAGTAGACATTGGCTTTTCACTACCTCCACCAATTCCTATTCCTTCATTATTTTGTTTTTCGTTTTCTTCTTGAGCTGTGCCTGTTTGCGTTTGTCCTGTTTCTTCTGCTATAAATATTTTTTCTTCTTCTAAAAATGCAGTTAACTCATCTTTTCTTTTTACAAATTCAGCTCTGAATTTTGCTTGTAATTCTTTATATTCTTTTAATTCAGTTTGTTTTGTAGCTAACTCTGCTTGTAATTCTGCAATTTGCTCCTCTATAATTTGTTTAGAACCTTGTTTATCAAATACAGCTTTTTGATTTTGTCTATTGATTTGTTCATCTTGCGTTGCAGCTATATCTCTTATTTTCTCTCGTGCACTTTTAATATTGTCTTTTATTTCATTAATTTCTTGCTCTAATTTGTTAATTCTTGCTTGGTTCCTATCTAATGCTTCTTTGTATTCTCTTAATATTTCTCTTCCTCTTTGTGCATATCTTTGTTTTCTTTGTTTTTTAATTATTTGCGTATCCCTTAATTTTGCTTCAAAGCCATTTTCTCCACCAAAAATTCTATCATTATTAGTATATTTAGCAATAACTTCTATTTTAGTGTCTAAAGACATTTTTTGCTCTATAAATTCATCTTTTGTGCCTCCTGAATTTATAAAGTCTGTGTAAGCACTTCCGTATTGGCTATTAAGATAAGTCTCTGTAATTACTTTTTTAGCAGTATTATTAATTAATTCATCTCTTGCTTTATTGATTTTTTCTACATTTTCTTTTAGCTGTCCTTCGCTTCCTTGAATAGATTCAAAATCTCGTTCTAATTCGCTTTTAGCCTTTCTTGCCATCTATTCTCCCCCCTCTTCTTTTTCTGCTTCTTCTTTTAATTTTATTAATTCTTTGTTATATTTTAGCATTTTTTCAAAATCTTCTTTTATTTCTTCTTTTAGGTCTTCATATTCTTTTTTTTCCATAGAATATCCCCTTTCTTTTTACACTAAACATAATAACTTAAATTAATTATACTGTCTTTGGCAAAAAAAGTCAAGTCCTATTGAATTTAAGGCTCTTTGAGAGAGTTTTTCGTATTTAGTTTTTTTGTCTTTTATTTCCTCGTCTAGTTTTGGTAAAATTCCAAAATTAGCATTCATTGGTTGAAATTTTTTATTCAAAGTTGATATATAACTTGCTAAGGTTCCTATCATGGTTTCTTTAGAAAATATTATTTTTTCTTTTCCTAAAATTTGATTAGCAGCATTTATTCCCGCTACCAACCCTGAAGAAATAGATTCTACATATCCCTCTACTCCTGATATTTGTCCTGCAAAATAAATACGTTTTTGTTTCTTTAATTGATAAGTCTCGTTTAATAACTCTGGACTATTAATGTATGTGTTTCTATGCATAACTCCATATTTAGCAAATTCTACATTTTTTAATCCTGGTATCAATGAAAAAACTCTTTTTTGTTCTCCAAATTTTAAATTGGTTTGAAATCCAACCATATTAAATAGAGTCCCACTACTATTATCCTGCCTTAACTGAACAATTGCATATGGCCTTTTACCTGTCCTTGGTTCTATAAATCCAATCGGCTTTAATGGTCCAAAGCGCATCGTTTCCTCTCCTCTTTTGGCCATTACTTCAATCGGCATACAGCCTTCAAATATCTCTCTTTTTTCAAATTCATGCAATGTTACCACTTCCGCTTTTATTAATTCATGATAAAAGATTTTATATTCTTCTTGATTCATTGGAAGGTTTATGTAACTATTATCTCCTTTTCCATATCTATCTCCATAAAAAGCAATATTCATATCAATACTATCTTTTTCTATAATAGGTGCTGCCGCATCATAAAAAAACAATCTTTTTTCTCCAGTTATTTCTGCAATCTGTTTAGCTAAGCTATCAGAAGTAAGAGGTCCTGTTGAAATAATAACAATTCCAACCTCTGGTATTTGTGTTACTTCTTCTTTTATAATTTCTATTTTTTCATTTTTTTCAATCTCCTCTGTTACCTTTTTCGAAAATTTGTCTCTGTCTACTGCTAATGCTTGTCCTGCTGGAACTGCTACTTCATCCGCTACTTTTATTAACAATGAGTCTAATCTTCTTAGCTCTTCTTTTAAAAGTCCACACGCATTGCTAATACTATTAGATTTGAATGAATTACTGCACACAATCTCTGCCAAATTTGAATTTGTATGTGCAGGAGAAAATTTCTTTGGTTTCATTTCATATAGTTTTACTTTTATGCCTCTTTTGGCAATCTGATAAGCTGCTTCGCACCCAGCTAATCCGTCCCCCAATAATTGTTATTTGATTTTCCATATATTTTCCTTCCTATTTTAGTAAAATTTAATTACCGTATTTGATTTACTTGCTTTTTCCCTCGTTTTATGTTAATATGTATATAAACTTGCATGGGCAAGTTTATATATGAACAAAAGGAGGGTATTTCATGGCCATATTTAATGGAGATGGCAAGCAGGCAACACTTAGGTTTGCAGGTTATCACGAAGGCATCTTTTTTTGGGACATTTACCTCTTTGGAGATTGTCCTACTACTTATGTAGGGCAAATCGCTTATGAACCATCCATTGGCCGACTCATTCCCATTAAAATCCCATACGGGATAAGCGAAGTGAATTTAAAGAGTGAGGTGAAGAGAATTCTAGCAGAATTGTATCCTCACCAGTATTCTGAACTCATGAACTCCTACCTTTAGTTCTTTGAGGGAAGTGCTGAAATCAGCTTTCCCTCGTTTTTGTTTTTCTTTTAGCAGTTGTACTTTTTTTTCTCGATTTATTTTTTGCTTTTATTTCACTTTTGATTTCTTCTGTTTCTTTATTTTCCGTTTCTTGCCATTTTTCTCCTAGCTTTTGTTTATTCCATGAAATATAATCACAACTCGTTGGATTATTTTCACAAATATAATAATTTCTTTTTTTCTTTGTTTTTCTTATTTGCACTGTTCCTCCACATTTTGGACATGGAACATCAATAGTTTCTATAATTGGTTTTGCATTTTTACATTCTGGATATCCAGGGCAAGCCAAAAATTTTCCATATTTACTGTATTTTACAATCATCATTCTTCCGCATTTTTCACATGGGACATCAGACACTTCTGGTTCTAGCTTTACATGTTCTAATTCCTTTTCAACTTTTTCTACCGTTTGCTCAAATGGTTTATAAAAATTTCCTATTATTTTTTTCCATTCTTCTTTTCCTTCAGCTATTTCATCAAATTCTTCTTCCATTTTCGCTGTAAACTCTACATTAATAATGTCTGGAAAATTTTCTATTAATAAGTGATTAACAATTTTTCCAAGTTCTGTTGGACTTAGTTGTTTTTTTTCTTTTTCTATATATCTTCTAGCTAAAATAGTAGTAATTATTGGTGCATAAGTACTTGGCCTTCCAATTCCTTTTTCTTCTAGCACTTTTACTAAGCTTGCTTCTGTATATCTTGGAGGAGGTTCTGTAAAACTTTGTTTTGCATCTAATTTTTCTTTTTTTAGTTCTTGATTTTCTTTTAGCTCTGGAAGTTTATTTTCTTTTTCTTCTTCTTCATCATCTTTTCCTTCTACATATAATGTCATAAAACCTTTAAATGCTAATGTTTGACCATTTGCTTTAAAATTATATTCATCTGCTAAAATGTTAACTGCTACAGTATTGTAAATTGCTGCCGCCATTTGGCTAGCTATAAATCTGTTATAAATTAAACGATATAATTTATATTGGTCAATTGTTAAAGAATTTTTTACTATTTCTGGTGTTAACTCTATATATGTTGGTCTAATTGCTTCATGAGCATCTTGTGCATCGGATTTGCTTTTATAATATCTATTTTCATAGTATTCTTTACCATAAACAGATTCAATGTGCTCTTTAGCTGCTCTCCTTGCTTCTTCTGATATTCTAGTAGAATCCGTTCTCATATATGTAATAAGTCCTACTTCTCCTCTGCCTTCTACTTTTACGCCTTCATAAAGACCTTGGGCAATAGACATCGTCTTTTTTAAAGCATAGCCCAATTTTCTTGAAGCTTCTTGTTGCATAGTACTAGTTGTAAAGGGAGGTGCAGGGTTCCTTTTTTTGTCACTCTTTTTTATGTCCTTAACTATATATTTTGCATTTTTTAAGTTTGCTAATATAGAATCTACTTCTTCTTTTGTATGTAATTCTACCTTTTTATCTTTTTTGCCATAGAATTTAGCTAAAAAAGTTTTTTTAGATTTTCCATCTGAAAGTTCTGCATAAATATTCCAATATTCTTCAGGAATAAATTTCTCAATTTCTTCTTCTCTTTCTACAATTAACCTAACTGCAACTGATTGTACACGTCCTGCTGAAAGACCTTTTTGCACTTTTTTCCATAAAACTGGACTGATTTTGTATCCTACAATTCTATCTAATACTCTTCTTGCCTGTTGCGCATTTGTTAAATTCATGTTGATTCTTCTTGGCTTTTTTACAGCTTCTCTTACTGTCTCTTTAGTTATTTCGTTAAAAGTCACTCTACACACAGCATCTTCTGGTATGCCTAGAATATATGCTAAATGCCAAGCTATCGCTTCTCCTTCACGGTCCGGGTCAGTTGCTAAAATAACTTGCTTTGCATTTTTGGCTTCCTTTTTTAGAGAGTTAATCAAGCTTGCTTTGCCTCGAATATTAATATATTCTGGTTCAAAATTATTTTCTATATTAATTCCCATTTTAGATTTTGGTAAGTCTCTAATATGCCCCATAGATGCTACTACTTTTGTATTCCCACCTAAAAATTTTTTTATTGTATTCGCCTTAGCAGGTGATTCCACAATAATTAATTTATCTGCCATTTGTATTATTTCTCCTTTTCTT
>CALXJM010000057.1 GCA_944388625.1 uncultured Clostridia bacterium | reverse complement strand
TAAGGTGGGACTCGAACCCACATGGTTTCCCGCACGATTTTGAGTCGTGTGCGTCTGCCAGTTCCGCCACTCAGGCACATCTTTTTATGGTACTTATTATACAAGGATTATAAAAAAATTGCAATAGCTAAAATATATTTTTGTACAATTGTTTTTAGATTATTTATTTGTATTATTTACTTAGGAAAAGCGTGTGCTATCGAAAGATTTCATTTTTAAAACTAATCCCATCTTTTAATTTTTCCATCTCAAACAAATCTAAGATTGTTGCAGCTATATCTGCATAAGTTTTACGAACACCTAAATTCACATTTGGTTTTATATATTTCCCTTTGATTAAAATAGGGACATATTCTCTCGAATGGTCTGTACTTTGTGTTGTTGGATCACATCCATGATCTGCTGTTATTATAAGCATATCTGTTTCTTTCATAGTATTAATTATTTCTGGAAGTTTACTATCTAGGTACTCTAATGCTCTGGCATAACCATTTACGTCATTTCTATGTCCATATAGCATGTCAAAATCTACTAAGTTTGAAAAAATAAGTCCATCAGAGTCCGCTTTGATTTGTTCTATTGTTTTTTCTATTCCGTCTTCATTTCCGGTTGTATGAATTGATTTTGTTATTCCTCTTCCACTAAATAAATCTTCTATTTTCCCAATAGCAATTACTTCCATTTGGTTCTCTTTAATAATATCTAACATATTTCTTCCAAAGCTAGTTGCTTCAAAATCTTTTCTATTGTATGTTCTTTCAAAGTTATCTTTGTCTTTTCCTATAAATGGCCTAGCAATAATTGTTCCTATATTATATTGGGGTTTATCTGCTATTTTTCTTGCAATTTTACAAATTTCATATAATTTTGTAACAGGAATAATACATTCATGTGCCGCAATTTGAAATACACTATCTGCAGAAGTATAAACAATTGGGAATCCTGTTTTAATATGCTCTTCTCCATACTTTTTTAATAATTCTGTTCCTGACCCCACTTCATTAGCAAGGATTCCTTTTAAACCTGTTTCTTTTATAAATTCTTCTATTAATTCCTTTGGAAAAGCATTTGGATAAGTATTAAATGGTTTACGATTAATGTATCCAGCTATTTCCCAATGCCCTACTGGACTATTTTTGCCAGCACATTGTTCAGCTGCTTTCCCAAAAGCACCTTCTGCTTTATCCACTTTGTCTGGAATTTTTATTCCATCTATGTTAAATAATCCCAATTTTCTTAAATTTGGCAAATGCATTTTTGTGTTATTGTAAATATTTTGTAAAGTATTACTACCAATATCTCCATAAATATCGGCATCTGGTAATTCCCCTACTCCCAAACTATCTAGCACTATAATAATAGCTCTTCTAATTGTCATTACATTCTTCCTCTCTTTAAATTTTCTCTAGTTCATATTCTTCTATTGTAATGTGTTGCATTTCATGTATATCATTAATTCTTGCAATTGTTTTACTTCCTTTTAAAGAAAATTTGAATTGACTTGTATCAATCAAAACTTTTGTTCCTAAATTCATTCCAATTGGCAAGGTGTTATTTTTATTGTTATAATAGATAATATTTGTAAAAAATACAACTGGCATATTTTCTTTCATATGTATTTCAATAAGTTTAAGCTCCGCTTCATACAACTCTTCTATAGTTTCTACTTCATCCATATTTAATAATAAATATTCATTTGATGATATGCAAAAGTTTTTGTCTACTAACTTATATAATTTCAAGTCTATTGGTGTGTAAATTTTCTTTAAAGCTTCTTCAAGTTCTTTTTCTTTATGTTTTAGTGTTTCTTCTATCTCTTGGATAGAACTATTTTCATTTATTTTTAATACTTGTATTTTGTTTTTTTCAATCTCTCTATGCTTTTTATCCGCTAATTTCTTTATTCTTGCTCTGTCTTCTGTTAATGCTCCAAAGATATCAAAATCTTCTAAATTATTTTCTTCTTTTTCACTTAATAATTCATGTTTTAATATTGGTAAATCTTTTTGAATTTCCTCCAATTTTCCGTTTTTTATTAGATTTATTTTCGAAAGTAGCTCCGTATCAGCTAAAAAAATAGCATCTTGTTCTTCTTTAGATAAATTATTACGTTGCATTCTATCTAGTTGTATTCCTAATTCTTCTATGTCCTGTTCATATTCAAAAGTTTTCTTTAATTTATGAGTTGTAATTTCTGTATTATTTCCTTCTTCTAATGCTAGTTGTTCATCTTTATTTGTAAATTTCCAAAATTCGAATATACTTTTTTTATGTTCATTAATTTCATTAATATATATACTTGCATTTTCGTTTTTTCTTTTTAAAGAATGATTTTTATTTTTCAAAGCTTCTATATCTAAATTTAAATTTTTTATGATGTTATTTTCTTTTTTATATAAGTTAAATATTTCTATTAAGTCTTCTATTGTATAATTTGATTTTTCAGTTTTTATTTTTAAAATAGGTATAATTTCTTTTTCTTCCTCATTTTTTTTGGCTTCTTGTTTAATTTCTGCCATATCGTTTAGATTGATTTTTGGCTTTAAAAATAGTCTTATTCTACCAATAAAAGATTTTTTATATTGCAAGTATGTGGCAATTTCTTTTTGCTTTAATAAATATTCTTTTTCTAATTTATTTGTTAAACATTTTAACTCTCTTAGAGTGACTCTAAGTTTGCGTTTGTCTTCCTGCTCTTTATTTAGTAGATTACAAAAATTCACATATTCTTCCCTGATAAAATTAGATAAGTCATTATATTTCATTTGTCTTTGCTTATAAAAGAATATAATTTCTCCTTGTTCATTAATTCCTGTCTTAAATTCATAATAATTTGTTTCAGTTTTCAAAATAAATAATGCTTTTACAGTTCTATAAAACTCATTAGCTTCTTCCTTGTTGTATAATACATTTTTGTAATTTGATTTTATTTTTTCATAGCAAAAAGTTTCCCCCACTATTTGGATGCTAGCTTCATTGTTTTTATTATATACTTCATAAATTATTGGCCATTCTTTTGCAAAAAGCCATAGATATTTTTCTATATCATTCATTTCTTGCTTATTCAATAAATTACTTTGAAATTTCAAGTTGCTTACGGGTACATAAATTTTTTCAATTTTTCCATTTTGTTCAGCTTCAATCTGCTTTTTTATAACATAAAACATCTCATTATATTCTGGATTATCTCCCGGCACAATCATATCATATAAATCATTTGCTTCTGAATAATAAATTTGCCATAAAAAACTATTTTCATATTTTACTTCAAATGGAATTTCATCTGCAAATTGTTTCTGCATTTCATCAATTTCATCCATCTCTTCTAAAGAAGATAAGTTTAGCATACGTATAAAATTCGCATAATTTTCCATTTGCTCATCTTGAGAAGGCTCTAAAAGTTCACGCAATGGTAATGCTTTTGCTATTTTTTCTTTCAAAGTTGAATTTCTATTTTCAGAAGTTACCCATATTTGTATTTTATCAATTGGAATATATTTGTACACTTTATTTTCTTTCTCTATTGTTTCTTTAATTTCCATAGGAATCGGATTTTCTATTATTTCTGGTATATTTTGCAAATCAATTCCAATATAGTCTAATTTTTCTTTAATTATATCTTTATCTTCCTTTGTAAATTTAGGCATAGTTCCTCCTAACTAAATTTTTAAAACACCACCAAGAGTTCTATTAATATCTTTGTCAGAGCCATCTATTACGCTAGCTCCACCCGCAATTACAACTACATCTCCGGAGTGAATTTTTCCATCTTTTTTTATTAAGTCAATGCCTTCTTGTAGCATATCATTAATACTTTGTTTTTCTTTTAAAAGAATTGGAAATACCCCCCAAGAAAGAGACAATTGTTTATATGTTATTTCATTTTTTGTTACAGCATAGATTGGACATAGAGGTGAAAAGCTAGCTAATATTCTTGGTGTATCTCCTGCATATGTATAAGCAAAAATACATTTTGCATCCATTGCCATAGCGGTTGTACAAATTGCATGGTCAATTTTAAATTCATAATTTTCTTGTCTTAACTCAGAATAGCTTCTATTTTTAAATCTTTTCCAATAATTAATAGAGTTTTCTACTGTAGTTGCAATTTTGTTCATAGTCCTAACACATTCTACAGGATATTTCCCCATAGCACTCTCTCCAGATAACATGATAGCACCTGTTAGGTCAAAAATAGCATTAGCAACATCGCTTACTTCTGCTCTTGTTGGTCGTGGATTATAAATCATAGATTCTAGCATTTGTGTTGCAGTAATAACAATTTTTCCCGCTTGATAACATTTTTTTATAAATTCTTTTTGATATATTGGAACTTCTTCCATTGGAATTTCCACACTTAAATCACCACGCGCTACCATAATTCCATCAGAAGCATCTAAAATCTCATCAAAATTTTCAATACCTTCTCTATTTTCAATTTTAGAAATAATTTTAATATGCTCGCCATTATGTTCTTTTAATAAATTACGAATGGCAAACACGTCCTCTTTTCTTCTTACAAATGAAGCAGCAATATAATCAAATCCTTCTTTTATTCCGTCTGTAATATCTTTAATATCTTTTTCTGTAAGACTTGGTAAATTTGTCTTTAATCCAGGTAAGTTTATACTTTTTCTGTTTCCAAGAGCTCCTCCATTAATAATTTTACAAGTAATATCTTTGCTATCTTTTTTCATAACAACACATTCGATTAATCCATCATCAATTAAAATTTTATCTCCTACGTGAATTTCTTCACATAGTTCTTTATAGCTAACAGAAATTCTGTGCTCATCTCCAATGATTTCTTCTGATGTTAAAACAATTTGCTCTCCCTCTTGCAACATGACAGGATTGTTTATTAATTTTCCGGTTCTAATTTCTGGGCCTTTAGTATCTAACATTAAAGCTACTGGAATCCCTAGTTCTTCTCTTGCTATCTTTATGTTATTTACTTTTTCTATTTGTTCTTCCATCCCCCCATGAGAGAAATTAATTCTTGCTACATTCATTCCTTCTTTCATAAGTTGTTTTAAGATTTCTACATCTCCACTTGCTGGTCCGATTGTACATACAATTTTTGTTCTTCTCATATTCTTCTTTCCTTCCTTAATGTTAATTTTTTTTATTATATACTATCTTTTTTTAAATTGCAATTTTTATAAAATATTCTAATTAAATATTTATTTTAAATTTTTAATAAATATCAATACAAAAGGCACGATTTAACGTGCCTTTACATTAATATATTGCGATATTATTTTCCTAAACAAATTCCTATATCTAATGCGGTTTTTACTAAATCATCATCCATTGTTACTAATTTTGCATTAGAATCTGCTGTTCCCGCTGCTACTGCTCCAATATTTTTATTATTTCCTACAACATCTTCTAAATCAACAGAGTCTAATTTACCATTTTTGATAACTACTAATTTGCCAAATTTTCCTTCTAGTGCAAGTTCCATAGCTTTTGCTCCATATTTTGTTGATAATACTCTGTCATATGCTGTTGGTGTGCCACCTCTTTGCATATATCCTAAGGTAGTATTTCTTGCAATTAGTCCTGTCCTTTTTTCTAATTCTTTGGCAACTACATCTCCAACTCCACCAAGCTGTGTATTAATAACTCCAGCTCCGCCTTCTCTTACATCTTTTACTACAACACTTCCACCTTTTGGAGTAGCTCCTTCTCCAACAACTACTACACTAAAGTTTTTACCAAGTTTCTGCCTTGCCTTAATAGCATTTGCAACCACATCTATATCGTATGGTATCTCTGGTATTAAAGCTACATCTGCTCCTCCTGCAATAGAAGATTCTAGTGCAATCCAGCCTGCATTTCTTCCCATTACTTCTAATACCATGATTCTATTATGTGTTTCTGCAGTTGTGTGTAATCTATCTAATGCCTCCGTTGCAACTGTTACTGCTGTATTGTATCCAAATGTAATATCTGTACAAGCAACATCATTATCTATTGTTTTTGGTACACCAATTACATTAAGTCCTCTTACCGAAAAATCTCTAGCAGATTTTTGAGTACTATCGCCTCCTAAAGTAAAAATGCAATCGAATTTATCTTCTTTTACATTTTGTATACACTTCTCAGATAAATCCTTATATACTATTTTCCCATTTTCTTCTACTTTGTAATTAAATACATTGGCATTTAAAGAAGAACCTATAATCGATCCTCCTTTGTGAAGAATTCCGGAAGCATTTCCTGTAGTTGATAGCTTAATATAATTATTTTCTAGTAATCCTCTATATCCATCTATAAATCCATAACATTCCACATTATTTTTTTCTGCTGTTTTTACAATTGCTCTTATTACTGCATTAAATCCAGATACATCCCCACCATTTGCAAGGATAGCAACTTTCTTTACCATATTTACTCCTCCTTATTTTATTTACTAGATATTATACCAAAAA
>CALXJM010000056.1 GCA_944388625.1 uncultured Clostridia bacterium | reverse complement strand
CACCATTTGCAAGGATAGCAACTTTCTTTA
The DNA here is from genome assembly GCA_944388625.1 of uncultured Clostridia bacterium. GTDB lineage: Bacteria > Bacillota > Clostridia > TANB77 > CAG-508 > CALXJM01. Next base: position 6,659 of record CALXJM010000056.1, on the reverse strand, counting down.
CCATATTTACTCCTCCTTATTTTATTTACTAGATATTATACCAAAAAGTAACTTTTTTCAACCCCTTATTCTAAAAAATTTGATTTTACAAATTGCTAAATATTCCATTATTTTTTAAAACATTTGCTCTTACTAATATTTCTTTGCTTTAATTTTTATTTATTTGCTACTAATATGTATATCTTCAATTTCTGCTTTCATTTCTCTAGATATTATATTTTGAATTTGTGCCACCTGCTCCTTGGATAAATTTTCTTCTTGTACTACTACACTTACACTCGCATCATTTATAAAAATAACTACATTTTTAAATCCTTTTGTTGATATCAAGTTTTCTGCTATCATAATCGCATTTTTATTGTCATTAATTCTTTTAATTTCTGTTTGTGCAATAGCTTTTTGTTCTTCTGATACTGAAGTACTATCTAGCATTTTTTGATAACTTTCGAGCATTTGTGAATACATATTGTCTCTTTCTAGCTTCGATTCTGTATAATAATCTTCATTAGTTTGATTTGCAGTTTCTACACTAGTATTTTTTTCTTCCTCAATATTTTCTCCTTCTATACTAGTTACACTACTACTATTTTGTATATCGCTTTCTTCTATTTCTTCGTTTTCTACTAAGGCACCTCCATTTACTAATGTAGCATCTCCAATTCCAGCATAAGTATTTTCTAATGTTTCTCCGCTTGTTGTATATGTTGTTTTGTTTGGATCTGTTGTATAATTTAGATATCCTGCTGTAACAAGCATTAATCCTATTACTAATATAATTAACTGATTTCTTTTTAAAATTTTCATTTTCATTTGTTCCTTTCTTTTTTAATTTTTTTTCATTTCAAACACTTGAATTTTATGTGTTGCAAGTCCTGTAACAGCTTCTACAGCTTGCACTATATTCGTTTTTACAGAAGCATCTTTTGCTCCTTCTGCAATAATAACAGCTCCTTCTATCTTTGCCATAATTATTTTTTCCGTTACAGGAATTTTATTTCCGTTTTCTTCTTTATAAGCAATATCTTTACTTGTATCTACTTCTTGTATAGTTCTTTTGCCTCCACTCGTATCTTCTTCTTCAGTTGTACTTTCTTTGCTGTTTTCATTATACATTGCAATAACTTGATTGCTTTCAGAATAAGTTATTAGTACATTTACTTTTCCTACTCCATTCAATTTTGTTAAAATATTCTCAAGTTTTTCTTCTAGATTATTTTCTGCATTTGAATTATCTTCTATATTATTTACATTTGATAGCTCTTTTTTTAGTAAGTCTTCTTGGCTTTCTTTTTCTTCATCATTCCATATTAAGTTTATAGCAATAACTGTTATAATAAGTATAATTAAAAAAACTACTAAGTTTTCTATTTTCTTTTTAGAATTTCCATTTGTATTTTTCTGAAATATATTTTGTATTTTATTTTTTAACACATGTACCCTCCTTTCTAGTTATTAAAAAACATTTATCCTGTTTTCCTGCATTTTATATTCTTCTGCTATGTACTTTTTAATTGTTTCTTTATCTTTCAATTCTATGTTTTCCTTTTTTTCTTCATTTTCAATAGAAATCTCTATTGGATCTATAGAATTTATTTCTTTTTTTATCTTTTGATTTACCTTTATACTAATCTCCTGAATCTCTCCGTAGTTTTCTGCTTGTGCAAATTGAATACTTAATGCTGTTATCGTAATATCATAACCTTTTGCTTTTAATTTAGTTACAATGTCTTCTTCTAGTTTTTGTTTATAGATTGTTTCAATATTGCTACTTGTTTTTACGGAATTTACAGAAAATGTTTGATATTCTTGCATATCTTCCCATTTTTTTAATGTATCCTCAAGGCTCCATTTTCCATTTCCTATTTTTTCTATAACAGGTCCTATAATTGTAAACAATACATATAAACCCAAAATAGTTTTAATATATTTTTTATTGTTTCCATTTGGTAGTAACATTTCTACTAGCGTAACAATAACAATTGCAATAATAATTCCATTAGTCCATAAACTAACCCACTGCAATCTTTCTCCTCCTTTTACAATTAACGATACATTAAGCTACTATTGGTCATTTTTATAATAATGGTAACTCCTATTAAAAGCATAACACTTATAGAGCATACAATTGCTAGCAATATTTTAAATGTATCCCCCAATTGTTCTAAGAGCTTTACTATTTTTTCATCTGCAATTGGTTGACAAAGTCCAGCCATTAATTTATACAGGCAAGTCAATACAGTTAGTTTTATAATTGGCATAGCACAAATTGCTAGAATAATAATAACTCCCACAACTCCCACAGCATTTTTTAATATGTTTGCGCATCCAATAACTGTGTCTACAGTATCTCCTAATATTTTTCCCACAACAGGAATTACGGATGACACAGCTGCCTTAGCTGTTTTAGCTGTAATTCCATCTACACTACTAGTTAAAGTTCCTTCTAAGGAAAGCACTCCCACAAATAATGTTAGCAAAATTCCAATTAACCATACAATACTCGTTTTAAAATATTGAGACAGTTTATCTATTTGGATTTTTCCAGATAAATTGGAAATAACACTTAGAGCAGTAGCTATTAATAGAACTGGCACAATAATAATTTCTATAATATTAGAAATAAATGACATAATAAATAATAAGAGTGGCTGTATAAATCCAGCAGATGCAATATTCCCTGTTGTTATCATAAGAGTAATTAAAATTGGAATTAGAGTATTCATAAATCCAGTTAAATTTTGAATAGTGTCTTTTACCATTTTTAAAATCTCTGAAAAATTTGCCATTACAATTGTTACAATTAATATGTATTGTACATAATAAATAATTTGTGCAACTCCTTTGTTTTCTAAACCCTCACTGATACTATTTAGTATGCTATGAATCACAATAATAACCAAAATACTTGCTATAATTTGAATACAACTAACAGTTTCTTTTCCTAAAACATGAATTAAACTTTGGAAAAGCTTTTGGTTTTCTATTTTCCCTGTTATAGCAGAGTCCAATAATTCTTTTGCATTTATATTTCCCTCAAAATTTTCTGTGTATTTATCCGCTTCTTTTATAAAACTAGAAATTCCAAGACTTTCCGCTTGAGCATTTATAAGTTCATTACTTGCAAGACATGGAAATGTGATTGCAATGATAAATAAGAAGATAATAAATACTTTTGTCTTTCGTTTTTTCATTTATTCCTCCATTTCTTTTTTGTTATCATGGCAGTATTTTTAACATTGTCTCTAATAATGTAGAAATAATTGGTATGGATATCCCTATAATAATAATTTTTCCTCCCATATCTATTTTATTTGCTATGGCACTTTCTCCTGAATCTTTACAAATACTTACCGCATATTCCGTTAGGATGGCAATTCCAGTTATTTTTAATATTATACCTAAAAATTGACTATTAATATTGGCTTTTTGTGCTAGGCTACTTAATAAATTAATTATAGCTGCCAACTTGTCCATCACAAAAAATAGAATTAATGCCCCAGCTAATATAGATACATAAATTACAAATTCTGGCTTATATTGTTTTAATACAATGATAATAATAAGAGATGTAAGTCCTAATCCTATAATTTTAATTATGTCCATATTCTTTGTGTCACCTCTTTTTTCTATGTATTTATAAATTAAATATAGTTCGTACAGTAGAAAACAATGTGCTTATTTCTTTTATAACAATAGTTAAAACAATTACTAGTCCTGCTAGAGTTGTCATCATAGCTTGATCTTCCCTCCCAGCTCTTACTAATACTTGATGCAATACTGCTACTAAAATTCCTATAGCTGCTATTTTAAATAACAAATTAATATCCATTTATCTTTGCATTAGCCTAAAGTGCTAATTTCCCCCTCTCTACATAAGTATAATAATTAAACCTAAACCACCTACAAATCCTAGTGTTTTATACAATTTTTCATTTTTATTTCTTTCTAATTCTGCTTTTTTTATTTGTGTATCTAAAAATTCACTAGTCAGCTCAATCTCAGTTAGTTGTCCTTCAATACTTGTCTTTCCTAAAAGTTTACTAAATGATTTCAAAATTTCTTTATCTTCTCTATTAAAGTTTGAATCTATATTTTGAATAGCTTGTTTCCATGCTTCTCCGGCATTTTTTTCTTGTATTTGTTTATAAGCTTCTTCAAATATCATTTTTACATTTCCATCTGTACTGCTCGCAATTTCTTGAAAAATTTCTGGAATTGGTTGGTAAGTAAATTTCATCTTTGTTTTGCACATGTTTAATGCATTTTTCATTTTCTTTAGTTCCTGTACTCGCAAATAATATTTTTTTGAAATTAAGATACCTACACTAAATGATGCTATAAATATAGCTATGTATAAAATAATTTTAAATACAGACATTTTATACTATCACCTCTATTAAATTATATGCAACTTGTCCAAATTTAGAACTGTTTTTTTATACTTTAAACTTTCTTTAGATAATTCATAAATTTCTTCTATATTCTTATTTTTTAGAAAAACTATCTTTTCTACCATATGTTCTTTCAATAACTTACCAATCTCCGGATTGCATTCTATTTCTCTGATATTATTTCCATGTGCGGTAAATACTCCTTTTATACCAGAACACAGAGCATACTGAATTGCTTCTGTATCACCTTTATTTCCAATTTCATCTGCTACAATAACTTGGGGTGACATAGAACGAATGAGCATTTTCATTCCTATTGCTTTAGGGATATTCTCAATTACATCTGTTCTTATGCCTAAATCGTTTTGAGCTGTTCCTCTATACATAGCTGCAATTTCTCCTCTTTCATCTACAACTCCCACAGTTTTACCTAAGTTACTTATATTTCTTACAAAATCTCTTAGTATAGTCGTTTTCCCTTCTCCTGGCGGAGATACAATTAATGTATTAAAAATAGAATTCTGTCTTGTTACAAGATATGATAATAATTTATCACTACATCCAATTACCTGTTTCGCAATTCGAATATTTAGGCTCGAGATATAAGACATATTTATTACTTTTCCTTCTTCAATTATAATGGTTCCCGCAATTCCAACTCTATGCCCACCATTAATTGTTATATATCCATTGCAAATTTGGTTTTGATAACTATAAATAGAATTGTCACAAAGTAATTGTAATGTTTCCATCATGTCTTCTGTTTTTACTATATAACTTTTAACAATCTCTCCTTTACTTTTTTTTATGATAATTGGTTTGCTCGTTCTTAAACGTATTTCTTCGATTTCTGAGAAATTTTCTGTTCTTAATTCGTTCCTAATCCCTTCTGAAAAATATTTTAAAATTTTATCCATTTTTCATTCCTTCTTTTTTATGTTTTTCAGCAAATACTAGAAGTTAACTTTATCTATTAAGCCCAAAAAAGAGCATATATATAATATATATGCTCTTTTTTTATTTTTAGAACTAAATTATAGTAAGTTTATTCTTCCCAATTGTGATAAACTTCTAATACATCATCTAATTCTTCTAGTTTTTCAATTAATAATTCCATTCTTTTTACAGAGTCCCCTTCTAGTTTTACATATGTTGTCGGAACTAGCTGAATTTCTGCTTGTTCAAAAACAATTTCCTTTTTTTCTAATTCTTCTCTTATTCTTGAAAACTCTTCCGGAGAAGTAGTAATTTCATAGTAATCATCTTCTGACGCGAAATCTTCTGCTCCTAATTCTAGGCTAAGTAGCATTAAATCGTCTTCTGACAATTTACAGGTTTCTTTTGATACCACTATAATTCCTTTTTTATTAAATAAGTAAGATACACATCCAGTTGTTCCAAGATTTCCTCCAAATTTATCAAATATATGTCTTACATCTCCTGCTGTTCTATTACGGTTATCGGTAGAGCCATTAACTATAACAGCAACTCCGCCAATTCCATATCCTTCATACATTACTTCCTCATAGTTTTTGTTTTTATCTTCTCCAGAGGCTCTTTTTATTGCTTTATCAATAGTATCATTTGGCATATTATTAGATTTTGCTTTTGCAATAACATCTCTTAATTTGGCATTTCCAGCGGGATCTGGTCCGCCAGCCTTTACTGCCATTAATATTTCTCTACCTAATTTTGTGAATATTTGTCCACGTGCTGCGTCTGCTTTTCCTTTCTTTGCTTGAATATTATGCCATTTACTGTGTCCGGCTCATTTTTAATTCCTCCCTCTCAATTTTTTCAGTATTTAAGCCACTTTCGGCTGTTCTATTATATAAACATTAAGTGAATTTTCTTTATTGTTCTTTGTTGATTTATATAGGGTTTCGAGGTTCTTTATTGAACGAATTGTGCCAAAATTGTGCCAGAAATTTCATATTGTTTTTTATGTAAATAGATTATTTGGTTGTTAAATTTATCCAATTTCAAACAACACTATAAATATTTTATCATACTTTTTTTATTTTGTGTAGTATTTTTTTACAAATTATACTTGATTTAATTTTTTTACATATTTTGTTGCATTATTTTTTTGATCTCATCTATTTGTAAAAAAGGTATATGTAGAAAGTCCTCCAAGAGTCGAATATTCTTTAACTGAAGCATGATTTAGTTTATATGTTCATTGTTCAATAAATTGTAATTTGTAATTACTTTATATCTTTGTCTTTCCAAAAATCATAAATTACATTTGCAAGTTTTTTTGGATTA
>CALXJM010000055.1 GCA_944388625.1 uncultured Clostridia bacterium | reverse complement strand
ATGTATAAAAGAAAAGGAACAAGTGGAACAAGAAAAAGACCAGATAGTTATTTATGTAAAAAATATAGCAATGAAGGAGCAATAAAAGATATAAGACCAGATTATGGTTGCAGACCACACAGAATAAGAATAGAATATTTAGACCAAATCGTAAATGCTTATATAGATAACTTAATTAGCAATCCAGAATTTAAAGATTTTGTAATGAACAATGTAAAAGCAATTAATACAAATAAAGTTACTTTAGAAAAGGACTTAAATAAGCATAAGCAAACTATAGAAAAACTAGAAAAACAATTCAAACAAGTATATGAAGATAAACTAAATGAATTAATTCCAGAATTTATATATAAAGACAAAAAACAAGAATTAGAAAAGAAGTTAAAAAACGAGAAAGAAAAACTAGAAGAAACTGAAAACAAGTTTAATACATTAAACAAACTAGAGGATAAAGAAGATTTAATTTTCAAAGCAATAGATGACATAAAGAAAAATGGACTAACAAAAGAAGAACTATCAAGATTATTTGATAAAATTGTAGTGTTTGATCCAAAAGAAATAACAAAAGAGCAAAAGGAAGAATATAACTTAAATGATGAAATGTATAAAGAACTCTACGAAAATGGAGGCTTAGCATTCCATTTGAAGTTTATGTATCCACAAACTATCACAAACAGGTGGATGTGATATTGGTTCAAGACCTATTGACTTACATTTAGAAGGTTTTAAAAAGTTAGGTATAAATATTGAAGAAAATGCTGGATTTATTAGGTGCACTTGTGATAAAATAATAGGCGCAGAAATTCATCTGGCATTTCCAAGTGTAGGAGCAACTGAAAACCTTATGTTAGCTACTGTATTAGCAGATGGTGAAACTACAATTGTGAATGCTGCTATGGAACCAGAAATTGTTGATTTGCAGAACATGCTAAATAAAATGGGAGCTAAGATTATAGGTGCAGGAACCAATGTAATCAAAATTACAGGTGTAAAAAATTTAAAAGAAGTAAGCTATAATATTATGTCAGATAGAATAGAAGCAGGAACTATTTTATGTGCGGTAGCTATGACTGGAGGAGAATTATTATTAGAAGATGTTATACCAGAACATATCAACCCAATTCTTTCAAAATTAGAAGAGTGTGGGGCAAAACTCAAAATACAAAAAAATACAATTGAATTGTGTGCAAATAAAAGATTAAGAGCAACTGAAATAAAAACCATGCCATATCCTGGATTTCCAACAGATATGCAATCTGTATTTGGAGCTATGCTTGCAACAGCAAAAGGGACATCTGTAATAATAGAAAATATATTTGAAAATCGTTACCGTTATACAAACGAATTAAAAAGAATGGGTGCTAAAATTACTATAGAAGGGAAAATGGCTGTTATTAAAGGAATTAAAAAATTGTCTGGTGCAGATGTAAATTCTCCAGACTTAAGAGGTGGAGCAGCACTTGTGCTTGCAGGACTAACTGCACAAGGAATAACAACTGCAAATAAAATAGAACATATATTAAGAGGATATGAGAATTTAGACGAAAAACTACGAACACTAGGAGCAAAAATAGAGAAAAAAGAAGGTGAGTAGGTGGCAAGAAGGACAGTAGAAAAGAGCGAAAATGAATATATAACGAAAAGCCAAAGGGCAGGTGGGAAAACTGCCCTTAGTAAAAAGAAAAAAAAGATAGAAGAAGATGATGTATTTGATCTTGACAAAGAATTTATTATTGGAATGAAAAATCAAGTAAAGAATAAGCAAAAAAATAAACCAAAAAAAATCAAAAACAAAAATGAAAAAATAGATTTAGAAAAAAGTAAAAATCAAAGAAAAAAAACACATAAAAGAAAAAAAGAACAAGGAAATAAAAAAAGCAAAAATAAAAGGACAAGCGTAAAAAAAACAAGAGTATATACAGAGCAAGAATTAGAACAAATAGCAAGAAGAAAAAAGAAAATTGCTAGTATTACTAAAAAAATATTTTTATTTGCAATGATAATAACTGCTATTATACTGTTTATGATGTCACCACTATTTTCTATTACTAATATTGAAGTTGTAGGAAATGAAAAAATTTCTTCACAAACGATTATAAGTCTATCTGGATTGCAAATAGAACAAAATATTTTTAATATTTATAAACCACAAATTGAAAAAGCAATTTGTGAAGAACCATATATTGAAATGGTGGATATTACAAGAAGTTTGCCAAGCACAATTATTATTAATGTAAAAGAAAGACAAGCTACTTTTATGTTAGAGTTGGGAGCTTCTTATGCTTATATAAATAATCAAGGATATATATTAGAAATTTCAGAACAAAATATTAATTTACCTATCATACAGGGATATCAAACATTGGTAGAAAATGTGGCCCCGGGAAATAGATTAGAGGTAGATGATTTAAAAAAATTAGAAGTAGTCTTGAAAATTATGGAAAGTGCTAAAAATAATGAACTAAGTACAATGATTACCAAAATTAATATAGAAAATGAATATAACTATATTCTCATTTTAGAAGGAGAAGGAAAAACTGCTTACTTAGGGGATGCTTCTAATATTAATACGAGAATGCTTTACTTAAAAGAAGTAGTTGAAAGAGAAAAGGGAGTACGAGGAGATATTTTTATAAATCAAGATGTAAATTCAAAAAGAGCAGTTTGGAGAGAAGAAGTATAATACTAAAAAAGTTAATATTATGCTCTATAGAAATTTTTGAATTTTTGTTAGTGCAATAAAAGAAGGAGGGAATCAATGAAAAACAAACAAGTTATAATATTATTGGGTTTGGTTTGTGCTTTATTAGCATTTGCTATTTGTGTACAACTTAAAACAATTAGAGAAGCTTATAATATTGCAGGACAGACAGAAACAGAAAACAAATTGAGAGATCAAGTGCTAAGATGGAAAGAACAATATGATACAATTTATGCTAATTTAGAAAAAGCAGAAATAGAACTAGAGGAACTAAGAGGTAAAATAACACAAAACGATTCAAAATCAGCTCAACTAGAGGCAGAATTAAAACTGGCGAATCAACTATTAGGACTTACAGAACTAAAAGGGAAAGGCGTTATAGTAACTTTGGATGATAATAAAACTGTTGGGCTAGAAACCAATAATATTACAGGCTATCTAGTTCATGATGGTGATATTATAGAAATGATTAACGAACTAAAAAATGCCGGAGCAGAAGCAATTAGTATTAATGGACAAAGAATTGTTAGTAATACAGCTATTACCTGTGATGGTAATGTAATAAGAATTAATAACCAAAAAATTGGTGCACCTTATGTAATACAAGCTATTGGATATCCAGAATATTTAGAAAGCGGACTTAACTTACCAGGAGGACTTATTCAATATTTGAATAGAGATGGTGTTATAACAAAAGTAGAAAAATCAAATAATATAACAATACCGAAATATACTGGAGTGTATAATTATGAATATATGAAAAACGTAGAATAATAAATGGAGGTAACCATGAAGGGAAAGTTAACAATGACTATTACCATAGGAATTATGTGTACTGTTCTCCTATATGTTATGTTAGTTCAATTTAAAACTGTGGAAGAGACAGACATCACAGAAATTGAAAATATGCGTGAAGCAGAATTAAGAACAGAAGTTGCTAATTGGAAAACAAAATACGAAGATGTTAGTAAAAAGTATGAAGAAACAACAAAAACAATAAGGGAGTATGAAGACAAAATAACTAATAATCAAGAAGCTTCAGAGCTGTTACAAGAAGAGCTAGAAAGAGCTAATATGCTTCTTGGAAAAACGGATGTGCAAGGAGAAGGAATTGTGATTACTCTTAGTGATAACAGAGAGAGAAAAATAGAGATTTATGATATTTTACAATTAATAAATGAATTAAAACTAGCGGGAGCAGAAGCAATTAGCATTAATGATGAAAGAATTATTGCTACAACAGACATTAAAGAGGTAAATTCAATGTATATTGTTGTTGACGGAAAAAGAATCACTTCACCATATGTAGTTAAAGCAATAGGAAACCAAACTTATTTAGAGAGTGGATTAACTACTAAAGATTATGGATATATTGATAGAGTTATTAAAGCCTATGACAAAACAGCTACAGTGGAAAGACAAGATAATGTAAAAATTCTAAAATATGCTGGAGAAATGAAATTACAATATGCAGAGTAAAAAATGAAATGGAGGTTTTATTTATGGTATTTATAGCAATACTAATTGGATCTGTTGTAGGTGCACTAATACGGAATTAATGCCCCAACAATTCCTTATACATATTCTAATTATTTAGCAATTGCTATTGTGGCAGCTATTGATTCAATTTTTGGAGGAATCGTAGCAGTTATGAATGGAAAATTTGATTTTAAAATTTTTGTTTCTGGTTTCTTTGGAAATGCAATAACAGCTATGCTCCTTACATACTTAGGAATTAAACTAAATGTGGATATTTATTTAGCAGCTATTGTTGTATTTGTTGGAAGAATGTTTACTAATCTTTCTATTATTCGTAGGCATTATATAGAAAAATGGTCTAAAAAGACAGAACAGAAAGACAAAAATATTGAAGAAACAAAGGCTTAAAATACTATACAGAACAGAATAAGGGCGTAATTAATTTTCATAGAATGACAACAGAAAAAATATATTACAATTATTACAAAATTATTACAAAATTATTACAAAATTCTATTGACAATCTAAATAAAATAATATATTCTTTATTAGAACAAATTTAATAAAAATGGAGGAATAAACTTGGCAGTCGGAGATATAATCGTAGGCATTGATATTGGCACATCTAAGGTAAGTACGGTTGTCGGAGAAGTTAACAATTTCAATCAAATTGAAGTTATTTGCACTACAGAATATAAATGTAAAGGAGTGAAAAAGACCAAGATAATTGATGAAGAAGAAATTGTTTTAGGAATTTCTCGAACAATTAAAGAAGCAGAAGAAAGTGCAAGTCTAAAAATCAATTCTGCTTATGTTACAATACCAGGGAAATATGCTACTATCGTGCAAAATAGTATTACAAAAGAAGTAAAAGACAAATATGCTGGAGTTTCTTCAAAAGATGTATCTTCAGCAATAGGGCAAGTAAAAGATATAGAAATACCAGAAGATAAAATATTAATAGATATTGTTCCTGACAAGTTTATATTAGATAATGGACAAATTGTGGAAGATCCTGTTGGAAGTTTGAGTTCTACATTCACGTTAAAAGCACAAATCATTTTAGCTGATAGAGATTATGTTAAACAACTCTACTCTATTTTCAGAAAAGCAGATATTGAAATAGATGGACTTGTACCAGTAACACTAGCAGAAAGAAATTTAGTGTTTGATACTAATGAGCTAAATGATAATGTACTTCTTTTAGATATCGGAGCGGGCAATACTGATATAGGAGTTTTTGAGGGTTCAACATTTGTATATACAAACACTATCCCTTTAGGAGGAGACAACATAACAAACGATATTGCTTTAGTTCTTAATATATCTGTAGAAGAAGCCGAAAGGCTAAAAAGGCAATATGGATTAGCTTTACGTTCTTTCATTGATAACGATAATTCAATTGCATTAAATACATATAAAGGGGATACAAGAAATAAAACTATAAAAAGTTCAGAACTTATTGAAATTATTGAAGCAAGAATTGAAGAAATTTTTTCTTTAGTAAATAAAGATGTTGCATCTCAAGGAATAAAAGCAAAAATTAATAATGTCATATTAACTGGGCAAGGAATTACAAACATAAACAAGAGCGATGTAGCTGGAAAAATAATATTGAACATACCAGTAAAGATAGCTACAGGTAGATTAATTAGTACAATTCATGCAGGATATAGAACAGCTTATGCACTTGTTCGATATGTAGCATCAAAACCATTTGCAAGAACTGTATCAAGTAGCATAGACGCAAAAACTGAGCGTAAATTATTAGGAACAATTATAGAAAGAATAAAAGATTTTTTCTATACATAAATGTTATTAATTTTAAATTTATATATTATTTAAGGAGGATTAAACTTTATGATGGACTATGAGGATTTAAACAACTATATGATGGATGGAACTGCAGATATTAAAGTAATAGGAGTAGGTGGAGCAGGAAATAATGCAGTAAATAGAATGATTGATTCTGGCATAAAAAATGTAGAATTTGTAGCAATTAATACAGATAGACAAGCATTACTATTATCAAAAGCACCAACTAAAATTCAAATAGGTGAAAAAATAACAAGAGGACTAGGAGCTGGAGCAAACCCAGATATAGGAGCACAGGCAGCAGAAGAAAGTAAATCAGAGATTACAGAAGCACTAAAAGGAGCAGATATGGTGTTTGTAACCGCAGGAATGGGTGGAGGAACCGGAACGGGAGCTGCACCAATAGTAGCACAAGCAGCAAAAGAAATGGGAATATTAACTATTGGAGTAGTAACAAAACCATTTACATTTGAAGGCAAAAAAAGATTAGCACAAGCAGAAAGAGGAATTGAAAGCTTAAAAGGGAAAGTAGATACACTTGTAGTCATTCCAAACGACAAATTATTACAAGTGATTGATAGAAAAACATCTATTATCGAAGCTTTTAAAATGGCAGATGATGTATTAAGACAAGGTGTACAAGGAATATCTGACTTAATTGCCGTGCCAGGACTTATTAACTTAGACTTTGCCGATGTAAAGACTATTATGTTAGATAAAGGAATGGCTCATATGGGAATTG
>CALXJM010000054.1 GCA_944388625.1 uncultured Clostridia bacterium | reverse complement strand
TAATACTTATAAATTCACCTCTAAAAACACCAATTATATCTATCTTCTATCTCAAATTTTTATATGTTCAACTGTGTGTATCAAATCATGTGATTGAGAACCGTGCCCGCCTTCCCAAGGTCTTTTAAAAGCAAAGCCAACTGGAATAGGACCTCCATAAATATAACGGAAACTATTCCAAGATTGCATAGTTCTTTTAGTTGTCCATAGTGTATCAGATCTGCTTGAACCTCGAAATTCTCGTACAGTTAAAGTACGATTTGTATTATATGGCATGGATTCAGATTCATTTCTATAATATGTTTCCATACGATTTGTATTATTATTATAAACCAATATTTTTGCCATAAAACCTCCAATTAAGCAAATTTATTGCTTTTTACAAAATTTCTTTATAAAAACCTCTTAATTGTGAAAATAAAAGAGGATTTTTTAGTTATATTAATTATTATATATTATGAAAAGACTATAATTTTGTTACAGTTATTTAATAGCAAGAATATTTGTATAATTAAATTTATTCTTTATATGGATTTATATTTAAGTATAATTAAAAAACATATAAGCAAATATAAAAGAGTAAATCAAATTAAAATTGGCACAAATTGCAATTTATTTGATTTACTCTTTTTTTAGATATTATTTTTTTCTTTAATTTTTCTGTTGATTCTTGACTGTATAATGACTTGGTAAGCAATAATACTAATACACATGATAACTAAAACAGTAATCCAAGTTGTTTCGATGATTGAAAGTAATGTATCAGGAAAAGCATTAGTATAAAGAATAAGTCCACAAGGAAATAGGAAAATGAAAACAACTAAAACTGCAAAAGGAAATATTATCCTAGACACATTATTTGTTTTATTTACAATATCGTTTATGTATGGATAAAGGTAAATGCCTAATAATACGGAATATCCTGTTATACTCATAATAAGCAATTGCTTAATTAAAGTTGAAACATGACTGAATTCTAAGATTGCATTTTTAAAAACTTCCTCTCCAGCCAATACATAAAGAAAAATGTAACAAATCATCAAAAACGCAATTCCAATAGGTATACCAATACAAGCTTTAAGAACAATTTTTACGTTAGACTTCATAATAATCCCTCCTTTTAAATTTCTAAATAATCTTTAATTTTTTTATATAGCGTCTAGATACATAAGTAATATTACCATTAGTAAAATATAATATAATTGTTCCTGTTAATTTAAAATTTAGCTTTTCTACTTTTTTAAAATTGACTATTTCTGAATTAGAAATTCTAACAAAAGTTTTTTTATCTAATAATTCCTCAAGTTCATAAAGTCTTTCTTTAATTTCATAAGATACTCCATTTTGTTTTGCATATACTTTTTTATTTTCTGTATAAAAAGTTTCAATTTCTGTTAACTTTAAAAGATAAAGTTCATTTTCTTTAAAACCATTTAAAGAAAAGTTAGAATATTTCTTTAAAATTTTTATTGCATCTGAGATTTCATCTGTCAACTCATTTGAGTAAACATATATTTTGGGTGGATAATAATTTGGAGCGATATTAATTTCTACTTCCATTTTTAATCTCATTCCTTTCTCAAGGCATAATTCTTTTCCAGCCTTTACTTCCTATAACTAGATTATATAAAAAAACAATATGTTATGCAATAAAATACAACTAATCGGCATAAAAAACAGGATAAGTGGTAGATATTAAAATAAAAAATAAAAATAAAAAAATTCAAAAAAAAGCTTGCAAAATAAAATAATATGTATTACAATTTAACTAAAGTGGAGCGAAGTGGTAGAAAGTGGAATAAAATTGTAAGGAGGTGAAACGAAGTGTTAATTGGCGAATATGAACATTCTGTAGATGTTAAGGGTAGATTAATTATGCCATCAAAATTAAGAGAAGACATTGGAGAAAAGTTTGTAGTAACCAAAGGATTAGATGGATGTTTATTTGTATTTTCTTTAAAAGAATGGGAAATATTCCAAGAAAAGCTAAGAGCACTTCCAGTTTCAAATAAAAACGCCAGAGATTTTTCAAGATTCTTTCTAGCAGGAGCTATTGAATGTGAAATTGATAAACAAGGTCGATTTCTTATTACAAGTAATTTAAGAGAATTTGCTTCATTAGATAAAGATGTTGTTATTATTGGAGTAACAACAAGACTAGAAATATGGGATAGAGATAAATGGAAAGCTTATAACAGTGATGAGAATATCTCAGCAGAAACAATTGCAGAAAATATGTCTATGCTTGGTATATAACTTGAAAAAGTTTATATAAGAACAAAAGAAGTAAGAAAAAACAAAAGAGAATTAAACAAGAAAAACAAAAGAATTTAATTTACGAAAGATTTATGCCTTAAATTCAATACAAAAGAAAATTTAAAGATACAAAAGAAAAAATCTAAAAAAACAAAAGATATTAATTAAAACAAAAGAAAAGGGGAAGAAACGAAAGCAAAATAAGGGCGTATTTTTATACGCCTGAAAGTGTTTTCAAAAGAAAAAAGAATAAAAAACAAATGTTATACCAACACACAAAAGAAAGCCATACAAAAGAAATAAATCAAAGGTATAACAGTTGGTAATATTTTACCAACTGTTTTGCTTTAAATAAGAAGGAGAATTGTATGGAATTTAAACATACACCAGTTTTATTAAAAGAATGCATAGAAGGACTAAATATAAAACCAGATGGAATCTATGTAGATGGAACACTAGGGGGAGCTGGTCATAGCATAGAGATTTTAAAGCACTTATCACCAAGAGGAAAACTTATTGGGATTGATAGAGATGAAGAAGCTTTAAAATTTGCAAAAGAAAAATTAAAAAATTTTAAAAATGTAATTTATATTCATGACAACCATGATAATATACAAGAAATTCTACAGAAAGAGCAAATTGAAGGTGTAGATGGAATTTTACTAGATTTAGGAGTTTCTTCATATCAACTAGACGAAGAAAAAAGAGGATTTAGTTATATGAATGATAGTCCTTTAGATATGAGGATGAATACAAACCAAGAGTTAACTGCAAAAAAAGTAATAAACACTTACAAAGAAGAAGATTTAGTTAGAATTTTACATGAATATGGAGAAGAAAAATTTGCAAAAAGAATTGTAAGAAATATAATAGAACAAAGAAAAGTAAAAGAAATAGAGACAACGCAAGAGCTTGTAAAAATAATTGAAAAATCGATTCCGTATAAAGGTGAAGGACACCCTGCAAAAAGAACATTTCAGGCAATTCGAATTGAAGTTAATAATGAAATAGAACCACTTTATAATACAGTTATAAATTCTATTAAAGTGTTAAATCACAAAGGAAGATTGTGTATTATTACATTTCATTCTTTAGAGGACAGAGCTGTAAAAATGGCTTACCACGATTGCTTAGGAATTTGCAAATGCCCAAAAGATTTACCATATTGCGTATGTGGAGCAAAAAAGGAAGGCAATATAGTAAATAAAAAGCCAATTTTACCAACTGAAGAAGAAATGAAAAAAAATAGTAGGAGTAAAAGCGCAAAGCTAAGAATATTTGAGAAAATTTAAAAAAGAAAGGAGGAAACTATAATTTATGGCAGTATACAATCGATATCAATATGAAACCAGCCCAAGAAAGTTAGAACCAACATTTGTACCACCAGAAAGAAAAAAAAGAACAAATACAAGGAACTCAGATAAGCCAAAAGAGCAACAAAAAGCAAAGCTGAAAACAAAGAAGAACATAAAATTAAAGCTAGTATTATATTTATTTATAGGATTTGCTATACTTTTCACCATAAGTTATAGGAACTCTAGAATTAACGAAGAATTCTCAGAAGTAAAATCCATGCAAGAAGAATTAGCACAATTAGAAAAAGAAAATGAACAATTAAACATAAATATACAAAACGATTTAAATTTAAGCCAAATAGAAAAATCAGCCAAAGAACTGTTAGGAATGCAAAAATTAACAAGCAAACAAACTGTAAATGTTAATCTTTCTAAAAAAGACTATGTAGAAGCAAGTAGCGAAGAAGTTATTATAGAAGAAAATAATAATTGGTTAACGAGCATAATGAATACAATTAAGAATATATTTTAAAGAAGATATGTATAGAAAAATATATATCTTCTTTTGTTTTAAGGAGGAAATATTATGCAAGTTACAAACATATCTAGAAAAAGAAGAATGAAAAATATGCTTATAGTATTTATGATTATATTTATTGCATTGAGCACAAGAGTGGGATTTATTCAATTTGTGCAAGGCTCAGAATTAGAAGCTAAAGCCTATGTACAACAAACTTTAAATCGAGATATTAATCCTAAAAGAGGTACAATTTATGATGCAACTGGAAAAAATATATTAGCAGTAAGCAGTACAGTAGAAACTGTAAGTGTAAATCCTACTAATATTGCTAAAGAAGATAAAGAAAAAATTGCTACAGCTCTTTGTCAAATTTTTGATTTAGATTATGAAACTGTATTAAAGAAAGTATCAAAACGAAGTTCAATAGAAACTATTGTAAAAAAACAAGACAAAGAAAAAACAGATGAATTACGAATTTGGATGAAAGAAAATAACATAGAAACAGGAATTAATATAGATGAAGACACAAAAAGATATTATCCATATAGCAACCTAGCCTCTCATGTAATTGGCTTTTGCGGAAGTGATAATCAAGGACTAGATGGAATAGAAGCTGCATTTGACGAAACATTAAAAGGTGAAAAGGGAAGTATAACTAAAATTACGGATGCCAAGGGAGGAGAAATTAAAGAAGAAGGAGAAGATTATATTTCTGCCGTAGATGGAAAAGATTTGGTCTTATCGATTGATATGACTATACAATCAATCGCGGAAAAATATTTAAAACAAGCTTGCATTGATAATGTATGTACAGATGGAGGAAATGTAATTGTAATGAACCCTAAGACAGGTGACATTTTAGCTATGGCAACTTATCCAGACTATGATTTGAATGAGCCATTTGAACCCAATACAGAAGAATTAAAAAATATGTGGGAAGAGCTATCAAGTCAAGAAAAAAATACGGCTTTACAACAAATGTGGAGAAATAAAGCAATTGCTGATACTTATGAACCGGGTTCCACTTTTAAATTAATTACAGCTTCAGCAGCCTTAGAAGAAGGAATTACTACAACAGATAAAGAAGGAGAATTCACTTGTACAGGAGGAATTGAAATATCAGGAGTTAGAATTAGGTGTTGGAGATATTATAGACCACATGGCTCAGAGAGTTTAAGACAGGCATTAATGAATTCATGTAACCCAATTTTTATTGGATTAGGGCAAAAACTAGGAGTAGAAACATATTATAATTATTTGGAAAAATTTGGGCTGTTATCAAAAACAGGAGTAGATTTACCAGGAGAAGCGGGAAGTATATTTATTGATGAAAAAAAGGCAGGGCCCATTGAACTTGCTACAATTTCATTTGGGCAAAGATTTAAAATTACTCCATTACAATTAGTAAGAGCAGTAAGCGCAATTGCAAACGGAGGAGAATTAGTAAAACCAAGAATTGTAAAGCAAGTCATAGATAGTACAACAGGAGAAATAGAAGAAATATCAGTCGAAAAACTAGGTAGAGTAATTAAAGAAGAAACTTCTAAATCTATACTTAGTATGATGGAATCTGTAGTACAAGAAGGAACAGGGAAAAATGCAAATGTAAAAGGATATGCTATAGGAGGAAAAACAGGAACATCAGAAGATGGGGTAAATACTAATAAATATGTTGCCTCTTTTATAGGAGTTGCGTCAATAGATGATCCAGAAATAGTTATGTTAGTTACACTATATAATCCAACAGGAGAAGGAGGGCACCAAGGAGGTGCATGGTTTATTTTGTCGCTACACAATATAAGATATTCAAAAAGTCTTACTGCGTGAGCAACAAGTTTCTGGTGCACCCACTCACGATTTTTAATTGTGTAAGTGACTCAAGTTCTTATAATTTAAGCTAGAACTAAACAATCAAATCAATGGAAAGTAATTAAACTTACTTACTTTTTTGTTTGATTAATATATAGAGAAATGCTATAATAACCACAAGAATTAGTAATTAAGGGAGGAACAAAGAATGCAATATTTTAAAAAATTAGTAGGAGACAGAATATATTTATCTCCAAAGGGTGTATCAGATGAAGAAATAGAAAAATTTACAGAATGGATGAATGATTTTCAAGTAACAGATTATACTGGTAGAAGTGGACAAATAACAACATTAGTAGGAGAAAAAGATTATCTTGAAAATTCAGCAAAAAATACTGAAAATAGAAACTTTAATATTATTGAATTAAGTCAAAATAAGATTATTGGAACTTTAGGATTGGAACATATAAATTGGATTGAAAGAAGTGCAGTGCTAGGAATATTTATTGGAGAGAAAGACTTTAGAAGTAATGGGTATGGAACTGAAGCTATAAGATTATTATTGGAATATGGATTTAAATATCTAAATTTACATAGTATAAGATTAGACCTTCTTGCTATAAATGAAAGAGCACATAAATGTTATTTAAAATGTGGATTTAAAGACGCAGGAAAAAGTAGAGAAGAGATATTTTTGAACGGAAAATATTATGATAAATTGCATATGGACATACTTGAAAATGAATTTGAAGGAGATTATATTAGAAATAAAAATATAAAATAGTATTTGTAATTGGAGGGGTAATTTATGCTACATAAAATGAGATTAAATGAAAGTCCATTTGAAAGAATAAAAAATAGAACTA
>CALXJM010000053.1 GCA_944388625.1 uncultured Clostridia bacterium | reverse complement strand
CGATGGTGTTGCTCATGAATTTTCTACAATACCAAATGTGGTTGAAGATGTACCAGAATTGATAGTAAACCTTAAAAGTGTAAGATTTAAAGCACATGACAATGAAGAAAAATTAGTAAGGATTGACTTCAAAGGCGAAGGCGAAGTAACTGCAGGAGACATTATAACAGATAGTTCCATTGAAGTGCTAAATAAAGACTTACATATAGCAACAATTGCTGAAGGTGGACATCTTCAAATGGATATGACTGTAAATGTAGGAAGAGGGTATAACACAGCGGACAAGAACAAAACTCCAAACCAAGCAATTGGTGTTTTACCAATTGACTCTATATTTACACCAGTTAAAAAAGTAAACTATTCCGTAGAAAACACAAGAGTAGGTCAAATGGTAGATTATGATAAACTAACTATTGAAGTATGGACAGATGAAAGCCTAAAACCATATGAAGCTCTAAGCTTAGCTGCAAAAGTAATGACAGGGCATTTAGAATTATTTATTGATCTTTCAGAAACTGCAAAAAATACACAAGTAATGATAGAAAAAGAAGAATCTAAAAAAGAAAAAGTCTTAGAGATGCCAATTGAAGAATTGGAATTGTCTGTAAGATCTTATAACTGTTTAAAAAGAGCCGGAATTTCAACAGTAGAAGATTTAGCTAATAGAACAGAAGAAGACATGATGAAAGTTAGAAATTTGGGTAAAAAATCTTTAGACGAAGTAATTAATAAATTACGTTCACTAGGATTAGATTTTGCAGTAGAAGAAGATTAAGGGGTATGTATACCATATCATTACAAAAATGTAATATAACTATAATTTACAAGGAAGGTGAAAAAAGTGGCACAAAATAGAAAACTAGGAAGAACATCAAGTCAAAGAAAAGCAATTTTAAAAACACAGGCTACAGACTTACTATTACATGGAAAAATTGAAACAACAGAAGCTAGAGCTAAAGAGACAAAAGCAATAGTAGATAGTATTATAGCACTAGCAGTAAAAGAAAAAGATAACTTTGAAATGGTGGATGTAAAAGTAGTGAAGGCAAAATTAGATGATAAAGGAAACAAAGTCACAGAAAAAGTAACAAGTAAAAACGGAAAAAATTATCTAAAAGTAGTAAAAGAAGAAAAAACAGAACAAAGACAAAAAGATATGCCTTCAAGACTAAATGCAAGAAGAAAAATAATGAGAAAAATCAATAAAGTAGAAGGAACAGACGTAGTTGGAAAATTGTTTAATGAAATTGCTCCAAAATATGCAGATAGAGTTGGCGGATATACCAGAATTATTAAAGCAGGTCCAAGAAGAGGAGATGCTGCAGAAGTAGTGATTTTACAATTAGTATAAAATAAAAAAATAAATAAAAAACCCCTCAAAAATATGAAGGGGCTTTTTTGTTTGTTTATAGATTTACATAAGCAATGTAAGTTAATAATTTATTGCAATAGTTAAACGAAGAAAGGAAGAAAAATATGAAAAAATATTTATTTACCTCAGAAAGCGTAACAGAAGGGCATCCAGATAAACTATGTGATTTCATTTCAGATACCATATTAGATGAATGCTTAAAACAAGATATAGATTCAAGAGTGGCTGTAGAAACATTTGCATCAAAAAATAAAATCGTAATTGCAGGACAGATTACAACAAAAGCAAAACTAGATATAGAGAAAATTGTAAGAAATAAAATTAAAGAAATAGGTTATGATAATGAAAGAACAGATATAGACTATAGAACATGTAGTATAGATATTAACATAGAAAAACAAAGTTCAGATATAGCCATGGGAGTAGATATAGGTGGAGCTGGTGACCAAGGTATGATGTATGGATATGCATGTAATGAAACACCAGAACTTATGCCATTTGCAGCAATAACAGCAAGCAAATTAGCCAAAAGACTAACTGAGGTTAGAAAAAACGGAATTATTCCTTACTTACGACCAGACGGAAAAACACAAATAACAGTAGAGTATGAAAATTATATTCCTAAAAGAATCGACACTATATTAATATCTAATCAACATGTAGATGGAATTAATATGGAACAAATGAAGCAAGACATCATTGAAAAAGTAATAAAACCTACAATAGATGAGAAATATTTAGATGAAAACACAAAGTATTATGTAAATCCAACGGGAAGATTTGTAATTGGTGGACCACTTGGAGATACAGGATTAACGGGAAGAAAAATTATAGTAGATACATATGGTGGCTATGCAAGGCATGGAGGAGGAGCTTTTTCTGGAAAAGATCCTAGTAAAGTTGATAGAAGTGCAGCCTATATGTTAAGACATATAGCTAAAAACATTGTAGCAAACGGGCTAGCACAAAAATGTGAAATTCAAATAGCTTATGGTATAGGAATGGATAAGCCAATATCAATATCTGTAGAAACATTTGGAACAGCAACAATTCCAGAAGATGAAATTATTAAAAAAATAGAAAATAACTTTGACTTAACTCCAAATGGAATTATAGAATACTTAGGGCTAAAAAAACCAATCTATGCAGAAACCACAAACTATGGGCATTTTGGAAAAGAAAATTTACCATGGGAAAAGATAATAAAAATAATATAATATCTTATCATGATAAAGCAGAGTTTTTTAACTCTGCTTTATCATTGTATAATGACAAATAAAGATTAATAATAAACTAAAAAAATTCACAAAAAATTAACAAAGGAAAATATTGAATATAATGTATAAGTATTCTATAATATTAAGTAGGAGGAAAATGTATTTATGGCATACATAGAATTTAAAAATGTAGTTAAAGAATACACAATGGGAGAAATAACCATTAAAGCACTAGATAATACAAATTTTTCAATCGAAAAAGGAGAATTAGTTGTTATAGTGGGTCCAAGTGGTGCTGGAAAAACAACAGCTCTTAATATATTAGGTGGTATGGATAGTGTAACAAAAGGAGAAGTTATTATAGACGGACAAAAAATTAACAACTATTCCCCAAGAAGATTGATTAAATATAGAAGAGAAGATATCGGCTTTGTTTTTCAATTTTATAATCTAGTTCAAAACCTAACAGCCTTAGAAAATGTTGAATTAGCAACAGAAATTTGCAAACACCCTCTACAGCCCAAAATTGTATTAGAAAAAGTAGGATTAAAAGAAAGAATGCAAAACTTTCCATCACAGCTATCTGGAGGAGAGCAACAACGTGTAGCAATAGCAAGAGCGATTGCTAAGAATCCTAAATTATTATTATGTGACGAGCCAACAGGAGCTTTAGATTATAATACAGGTAAACAAATTTTACAACTATTGCAAGACACATGTAGAAAAGAAAAAATGACAGTAATTATAATTACTCATAATCAAGCAATTACACCTATGGCAGATAAAGTAATTCACTTTAGAAATGGAACTGCTTATCAAACACAAATTAATGAAAATCCAATTTCTATAGAACAAATTGAATGGTAATGATAAATCACGAGGTGAAAAAGTGAAAAAAATAAAAAAAGAAAGTTTCATAGAGATAAGAAATACATATAAAAGATTTATATCCATTCTTATAATTTCATTATTAGGAGTGGGCTTTTTTGCTGGGATAAAAGCAACTAGCCCTGATATGCAAAAAACTGCAGACACATATTTTGACAAAACCAACATGATGGATATTGAAGTTTTATCTACATTAGGTATTACAGATGAAGATATAACAGAAATTGAAAAAATAGAAGGAGTAAGCGATGCTGAAGGAGCATATAGTAAAGATATTGTAGTAGAAGTAGAGAGCGAAAATTATGTGATAAAAATGTTATCTATTGGAGACATAAATAAAGCTTCATTAAAAGAAGGGAGAATGCCAGAAAAAGATAGTGAATGCTTAGTAGAAACTGAATTTTTAGCAGTTACAGGAAAGCACATTGGAGACAAAATTACTTTAAATGAAGATGAAGAAATAAAAGAAACAGAACTAGAAATTGTAGGAACTGTCACATCTCCACTTTATATTGATAGAGAAAGAGGTAGCACAAAATTAGGCTCAGGGAAAATAAACTATTATATACTAGTACCCAAAGAACTATTTGCAATGGATGTATTTACAGAAATGTATTTAACAGTAGAAGGAACAAAAGAGCTATTATGTTTTGAGGAAGAATATGAAGAAAAAATAGAACAGGTAACAGAAAAAATAGAGCAAATAGCAGAAGAAAGAAAACAAGCAAGATATGAAGAAATAGTGTCAGAAGCAAGACAAGAACTAGATAAAGCAAAACAAGAACTAGAAGAAGAAACTCAAAAAGCAAATCAGGAAATAGAAGATGCAAAAAAACAGATTGAAAATGCAAAAGAAGAACTAGAACAAAGCGAAAAAGAAGTAAATCAAAATAAGCAGAAAGCAAACCAAGAATTTAAAACTGCAGAAGAACGTATTCAATCGGCCAACGAAGAAATAGAAACTCAAGAAAAGCAATTGCAAGAAGCACAAGAAAAAGTAAATTCACAATATGGTAGTATAGAAAATGCAATAACAGAATTAGAAAACAATAGACAAGAATTACAAAATGCAATTGATAAATTGCAAGAGAGCAAAACAACATTAGAAACAAGCAAAACAGAGATAATTCAATCAATAGAAAATCTTAAAGTACAATTAGAAAACACAATAGACGAAGAACAAAAGAAGATTATAGAACAACAAATACAAGGATTAGAAGAAAGCAAACAACAATTAGAAACAAATTATGGAAAATTATCAGAACAATTAGAAATCTGTAACACTAATATGAGCCTACTAGAGAGTAGCATACAAGAAATACAACAACTACAAAATGGAATAAAAAGTATTTCAGATGCCAAAATAGAAATACAAACCCAAGCAAAACAGCTACAAGAAACTAAAACTGCAACAATGAACCAAATAGAAAATGCAATACAAAAAATAGACGAAGGAAAAGAAGAAATTGCAGAAAGCGAAAAAACATTAGAAGAAGAAACTCAAAAAGCAGAGGAAGAAATACAAAAAGCACAAATAGAAATAGACAATGCAGAAGACGATATAAAAAATTTAGAAAAACCAGAATGGTATATTTTAGATCGCAATAGCAATATAGGATATATTAACTATTCGCAAGACACAGAAAGAATAGCCAATATAGGGAAAGTATTTCCAATTGTATTTTTTATAGTAGCAGCTTTAATCAGCCTTAATTCTATGACAAGAATGGTAGAAGAACAGAGAGGGCAAATTGGTTTATTAAAAGCTTTAGGATATAATAAATTTCAAATTGCAAGCAAATATATATTATATGCATTTTTAGCAACCGTAATTGGTGGAATACTAGGAATGTTTATTGGATTTAGACTTCTACCAGACATTATTTTTGACATGTATAAAATGATGTATGCATTGCCAGATATTATATTAGAATTTAACATGGAATATGCTATTACAGGCTTAGGATTTGCTATACTGTGTATTGTTGGAGCAACTATTTATTCATGTACAAAAGAACTTAAAGAAGTACCAGCAATTCTAATGAGACCAAAAGCACCCAAAATGGGTAAAAGGGTATTGCTAGAAAGAATTCCAATTTTATGGTCCCATTTAAAGTTTACACAAAAAGTAACTGTAAGAAATATATTTAGATATAAAAAAAGATTTTTAATGACAATTATAGGAATATGTGGTTGTACAGGATTAATTGTAGCAGGTTTTGGGTTAAGAGACTCAATAAGTAGCATGATACCAGAGCAATATGGTGAAATTTTTAAGTACTCAATACAAATTTCAATCAAAGATGAAATAAAAAGAGAAGACATAGACAATTTTGTACAGAATTTACCAGAAGAAATTCAAAATATAGACAATCAAATAAATGGAATAGAATTATTAAAAACAGGAATGCAGTCTGGAAGTATAGAAAAAAACGGAAAAAGTGTCGATGTGCAAATTATAGTTCCAGAAAATGCGGAAACTATGGAAAAATTTATTCGCCTCAAAAATAATAAAGAAACATACCAATTAGCAGAAAACGAAATTGTACTTACGGAAAAAGCGGCAAAACTCTTGAATGTAAAAATAGGAGATGAAGTTATTTTAAATAATGCAGACAACATAGAAAAAACGGTAAAAATAGGAAAAATAACAGAAAACTACTTAATGCATTATATTTACATGACAAAAGAAACCTACAAGCAAATTTATGAAGAAAACATTCGCTACAATGCTGTTTTAGTTAATATGCAAGAAATTACGGAACAACAAGAAGATAATTTAGCAGAAAAACTTTTAGAGGCAAAAGAAGAAATTTCTTCTATTACATTTACATCAACTGCATCAGGATATTTTGATGACGTTATGAACAATATGAACTTTATTGTATGGATTTTAATTGTAGCAGCAGGATTGCTTGCATTTGTAGTATTATACAACTTAGCAAATGTAAATATTAGTGAAAGAATAAGAGAATTAGCAACTATAAAAGTACTAGGATTTTATGATGGAGAAGTATACAAATATATAGCAAGAGAAAGCATTATTTTAACAATTATTGGAATTATAATTGGATTAGTTGCAGGATATTTTTTAAATTTATATATTTTGCAAACATGCGAATTAGATATGCTAATGTTTGTAAAAAAAGTAGAATGGCAAAGCTATGCCTTAGCTGTTATAATTACTACAGTATTTACAATTATAGTAAACATTATTACATATTTTGCTCTAAAAAAGATTGATATGATTGAATCATTAAAAAGTGTAGAATAAATACGTAGAGACTGTTATTTCTAAAAAATAAAATAAGCAGAGCACCTGTAGGGGCGAACAGTGTTCGCCCGCCACTTGACAGAAATTCAAATCAAAGAAATAAAAATCCTTGCCAAAAAATAAAATAATATGGTAATA
>CALXJM010000052.1 GCA_944388625.1 uncultured Clostridia bacterium | reverse complement strand
ACGATTAAGTGCTCTTCTACTGGAATGTCTACATCTTCTCTAGATGCTAAACGTAATACTTTTCCGCTTAAAGATGCCTCATCTTTTTCTAACCATTCTGGTACTGGTCTTGCAGCATTTGCTTCTACGTTTTCTTTAATGATTTTGTTATCTTTTCTAATTTCTCTAACTGCAATTATATCTCCTGGTTTTACTAAGTAAGATGGAATATCTACTTTTCGTCCATTTACTTCAAAATGTCCGTGTGTTACAAGCATTCTTGCTTGGGCTCTAGAACTTCCATAACCTAGTCTATATACAACATTATCTAGTCTACTTTCTAATATTTGTAGTAATACTTCACCAGTAACTCCTTTTTTACTTGATGCCATTTCAAAGTATTTTCTAAATTGTTTTTCTGCTACTCCATAAAATGCTTTTGTTTTTTGTTTTTCTCTTAATTGTGTGCCGTATTCAGAAAGTTTCTTTTTCTTCTGACCGTTTTGACCTGGAGCATAATTTCTTCTAGCAATACTACATTTATCTGTATAGCATCTTGAGCCCTTTAAAAATAACTTTTGACCTTCTCTACGGCAAATTCGGCACTGCTCGTCTTTATATCTTGCCATTTTCTAATATTCTCCTTTCTTCTCTATACTCTTCTTCTTTTTGGTGGTCTACACCCATTATGTGGAATTGGTGTTACATCTTTAATCATGCTAATTTCTAATCCTGCACTTTGTAAAGAACGAATTGCTGCTTCACGACCAGTTCCAGGACCTTTTACATATACTTCTACTGATTTTAGTCCATGCTCCATAGCTGCTTTTGCCGCTGTTTCAGCAGCTTGCCCTGCAGCAAATGGTGTGCTTTTTCTTGAACCTTTAAATCCAAGTTCTCCTGCACTTGCCCAAGAAATAACATTTCCTTGAACATCTGTAATTGTAACGATTGTATTATTAAAACTAGAATGAATATGTGCTGCACCTTTGTCTATATTTTTTCTATCTCTTCTTCTTGTTGTTGCTTTCTTTGTTACACTTTTTGTAGCCATTAAGTTTTTACCTCCTTTTTACTTTTAGTTTGCTTTTTATTTTGCTTTGCTTTTACTTACTAATTTTCTTGGACCTTTTCTAGTACGAGCATTTGTTTTTGTTCTTTGTCCTCTAACTGGTAAATTTCTTCTATGTCTTATACCTCTGTAACATCCAATTTCTGTAAGTCTTTTAATGTTTAATGCAACTTCTCTTCTTAAGTCACCTTCTACTTTATAGTCTTCCATTGCTTTTCTAATGCTATTTACTTCATCGTCTGTTAGGTCCTTAACCCTAGTATCTGGATTAACGTTTGCTTCTTTCAAAATTTTTTGAGAACTTGTTAATCCTATTCCATATATGTATGTTAATCCTATTTCTACTCTTTTTTCTCTAGGTAAGTCAACTCCTGCTATACGAGCCATAATTTTTTTGCACCTCCATTATTTTTATAGGTTTTTAGTTAGCTAAAGTGAAATGCACTTTTATAAAGTCGGATTCTTCATAAAAATCAATAGCTTCTAAAAACATTATTTATATTGATACAAAATGTATGAATTCAGCCGCTACACATTTTGTATAAATACCAAAAAAAATTAACCTTGTCTTTGTTTGTGTTTAGGGTTTTCACAAATTACTCTGATAACACCTTTTCTTTTGATTACTTTACATTTTTCGCATATTTTCTTAACAGATGGTCTAACTTTCATTTTATTCACCTCTTTGCTTATAATTTTTTATGTAATTATTTTTGCTATTTTATAAAAAGCGTACTGGGCTTTTTATATTTATTTGTCTCTCCATGTAATTCTTCCTCTTGTAAGATCATATGGTGAGAGTTCTACTTTAACTTTATCACCAATTAGTATTTTAATATAATTCATTCTTAGCTTACCTGAAATATGTGCTAATATTTGATGGCCATTTTCAAGTTCTACTATAAAATTAGTATTTGGTAATGCTTCTACAACAGTTCCTTCTACTTCGATTAAATCTTCTTTTGCCAAAATATCCCCCTCCTATTTTCTTAAGTCTTACATTTTGAGTATTTGCAAACTTTTTGCATATTTGAAATTTTGCAGCTTTCAAGTCGCAATTTTCTTATAAGCTCATATATTATATATTAAAATTACAATATTGTCAATATTTCTGGCTCTTTTTCTGTAATTAAAATTGTATTTTCATAATGTGCTGACAAACTTCCATCTTCTGTTACTATTGTCCACCCATCTTCTAATTCTACAATTTCTTCTCTTCCTTGTATTACCATTGGTTCTATTGCTAAAGTCATACCTGGTTCTAGCCTTAGGCCTTTTCCTGGTTTTCCAAAATTGGGAATTCCAGGATCTTCATGCATCTGTCTACCAATTCCATGTCCCTGAAATTCTCTTACAACAGAATATCCATTTTCTTTTACGAATTCTCCAATTCGATGAGAAATATCTCCAATTCGATATCCTGGTTTTGCAAATTTTATTCCCTCAAAAAAAGCTTGTTTTGTTATTTCTACTAATCTTCTTGCTTCTTTGCTCACATTTCCTACTAAAAATGTTCTTGCTGCATCTCCATTAAACCCGTTTTTTAGAGCTACTAAATCTACACTTACAATATCTCCATCTTGTATAATTTTCTTTTTAGATGGTATCCCATGTATAATTTCATCATTAACCGATATACATGTTGCTGCTGGATATGGCGGAACACCCTTAATTCCTATGTCATATCCTTTTTCCGCCGGAATAGCTCCATTTTCTCGAATAACTTTTTCTGCAATCTGATCTAATTCCCATGTAGACATACCTGGTTTTATTTTTCTTTCTAATTCTTTATAAGTTAATGCTACTACTTTACATGCTTGCCTCATAGCTTCAATTTCTTTTTTAGATTTTATTGTAACCATCTTTTCCTTCTCCATATATTTTTAGCAGTTTGCTAAAATAAATAAATTGTTATTTTCTCAAATATCGTTCTATTTCTGTTGCTACATCTCTTGATGTATTTTCCGAATGAATATTAATTTTAACAGTATATAAAATGTCTTTGCTTTTATAAAAGTCAATTAAATTTTCAGATATCTGATGATAAGTTTCAAGTCTTTTTCTTACTGTTTCTTCATTATCATCTTCTCTTTGAATCAACTTGGTTCCACATTTATCGCATATACCTTCTATTTTAGGCGGTTTAAACTCTATATTATAAATTTCTCTACATTCTGGATTTGGGCAAGTTCTTCTTTTTACAATTCTATCTATAATGTCCTGGTCTGATAAACTTAAATTTACAGCAATTTCAACTTTTTTGTCTTGTTTCAATAAAAGCTCATCTAATTTTTCTGCTTGTTTAATGTTCCTTGGATATCCATCTAGAATAACTCCACATTTTACGTCATCTTCTTTTAATCTCTTTTCTAATATTTGAATTGCAAGTTCGTCTGGAACCAGCTTTCCTTGTGACATATATCCTTCGATTTGTTTTCCGATTTCTCCTTGTTTTTTTACATAGCTTCTAAATATCTCGCCACTTGATACATGCGGAATTCCTAATTCGTCTGATAACAATTTTCCTACTGTTCCTTTTCCTGTTCCAGGTGCTCCCAACATAATAATAACCATGTGTTCCTCCTTAGTAGTAAAGTAATAATAAATAATGAATAGTGAATAATTACATTTTATTATTCATCATTCATTATTCATCATTTATTCTAATGTATGGGTTGCCAAATATAGCAACCCATATATTTTTTCTATTCTAAAAATCCCTTGTAATGTCTCATGACTAATTGTGATTCTAATTGATTTACAGTTTCTAATGCAACACCTACAACAATTAATATAGATGTTCCTCCAAAAGCAACATTTAAATTAGTAAATCTCATGAGCATTGGAAGAATAGCAATAATACTTAAGAATAAACCTCCAAACCAAGTTAGTTTAGAAAGTATTCCTGTAATATAATCTGCCGTTGGTTTTCCTGCTCTAATTCCTGGGATAAAGCCTCCATTTTTCTTAATGTTGTTTGCAATTTCTGCTGGGTTAAATGTTGCATAAGTATAAAAGAATGTAAATGCCACAATCAATATCAAGTATACAATTGCATTTGCTATTGAATATCCAATTGCCACATTAGAAGATGATGTAGCAATAGAGAAATTATAAAGTCCTGCTAAAAATCCAGATTGGCTTGCAATGTCAGGGTTAAACATTTGTATAATCATTGCTGGGAAGGACATAAATGAAGAAGCAAAAATAACTGGCATAACTCCGGCCATTGCTAACTTAAGTGGAATATGCGTGTTTTGTCCTCCATACATTTTTCTTCCTACTACCTTTTTTGCATATTGTACTGGAATTCTTCTTTCTGCTTCTTGTACAAATACAACTCCTGCTACTAGTATAACTGCTCCAATAATTATTCCCAATGCTGTTATTAGTCCAGTTGTACTAAATCCGGCACTAGTAAATACTAAATTATATAAAGTAGTTACTACTGCTGGCAAGCTAGAAATAATACCTATAAATATAATTATTGAAATTCCATTTCCAATTCCTTTGCTTGTAATTTGTTCTCCAAGCCACATAAGTAAAGCTGTACCTGCAATCAAAGATAACGCTACTAAGAAACCTGTCAAGAATCCTGGATTAATAAAAATTCCAGAACTACTATAAGATATATATATACCTAGTCCTTCAAATAGTGCAAGCACAAGAGTAATCATTTTGGTATAACGATTAATTTTTCGCTTTCCCTCTTCTCCACCTTCCTTCATTAGTCTTTCCAATGAAGGAATAACCATTCCTAATAGTTGTAAAACGATTGACGCTGTAATATAAGGACTGATTGTCATGGCAAATATAGAAAGTCTTGAAAAAGCTCCTCCGGAAATGATATTAATTAATCCCGTTAAACTACCTGATGCTTGCTCATTCATAATATCATTTAACGCAACTACATCAACTCCTGGAACCGTAATAAAACAGCCTAATCGAAATACAACAATTAGTATTAATGTATAAATTAATCTTTTTCTAACATCTGGTGTTTTTAAAGCATTTTTTATTATTTTAAACAAGTTTTATCACCTCTGCTTTTCCACCAAGACTTTCAATTTTTTCTTTTGCAGAGGCTGTAAATCGAACCGCTTTTACAGATAGCTTTTTCTCTAATTTTCCAGTACCAAGAATTACAATACCATCATTAATTTTTCCAATAATTCCATCTGCAAGTAATGTTTCAGCTGTTACTTCTTCTGCTTTAGATTTATTTAGCATAGTTAAAGTTACTTCTGTATAATTTTTAGCATGAATATTTGTAAATCCTCTTTTTGGTAATCTTCTATATAAAGGTGTTTGACCTCCTTCAAAACCACGTCTAACTCCGCCACCGCTTCTTGCTTTTTG
Source organism: uncultured Clostridia bacterium (assembly GCA_944388625.1). GTDB lineage: Bacteria > Bacillota > Clostridia > TANB77 > CAG-508 > CALXJM01. Next base: position 1,550 of record CALXJM010000052.1, on the reverse strand, counting down.
ACCTTTATGTCCTCTACCTGAAGTTTTACCTAATCCTGAACCAGTTCCACGACCTACTCTTTTTCTTGTTTCCTTCTTTTCGTTTGGTTTTAATTCCCCTAGTTTCATTTTAAGTTTGCACCTCCTTCAATTTTTCTATTGATTAGAATATTATACTATATCTTCTGCTTTTTTTCCTCTTTTTCTTGCTGTTTCTTCTACTGTTTGCATATTACTTAAAGCATTCAATGTAGCATAAACCACATTTCTTGGATTATTTGTTCCAATAACTTTTGTTCTTATATCTTTATATCCTGCTAATTCTAAAACTGGTCTTACGCTTCCACCTGCAATAATTCCAGTACCAACAGTTGCTGGTTTTAAAAGTACATTAGCAGAACCGAATTTTCCAACATATTCATGAGGAACTGTTGTTCCAACGATAGGTACCTCTACTAAATTTTTCTTAGCTTCTCCGATTGCTTTTCTAATAGCATCTGGAACTTCTGCTGCTTTTCCATTTCCAATTCCTACATGTCCTTGCTCGTCACCAACTATTACTACAGCACTAAATCTAAAAGTTCTACCACCTTTTACAACTTTAGCAACTCTATTAATAGCAACAACTTTTTCTTTTAATTCTACTGTATTCTCTTCCATAAATTTTTATTTTCACCTTCCTTTATGTTTTATTCTAAAATTCTAGACCTGCATTTCTTGCAGCTTCTGCTAGTTCTTTTACAACACCATGGTAAATATATCCACTTCTGTCAAATACAACTGATTTTATATTTGCTTTTTTAGCTCTTGTAGCAATTAAATTTCCTACTTCTTTAGCTGCTTCTTTGTTTGCATGCTTTGTTTTTATTTCTTTATCTAGAGTAGATGCACTTATCAAAGTTACTCCTTTTACGTCATCAATTACTTGTGCATATAAGTTTGTATTACTTCTGAACACGCATAGTCTTGGACGTTCTGCAGTTCCACTAATTTTTGTTCTTACTCTTTTATGTCTTCTCTCTCTTTCTTCTTTTCTATTTACTTTGCTAATCAATTCTTTCACCTCTCTTTTTGAGATTTTAAACTATTTTTAATTATTATTTCTTACCTGTTTTTCCTTCTTTACGTCTGATTACTTCTTCAGCATATTTGATACCTTTTCCTCTATATACTTCTGGAGGTCTCTTTGTTCTTATAACAGCAGCTGTTTGGCCAACTAATTCTTTGTCAATTCCTCTTACTATAATTTGATTTGGATTTGGTACATCAAAAGTAATTCCCTCTGGTTCTTCCATTTCTACTGGATGAGAATATCCTAGTGTAAGAACTAATTTTTTGCCTTGTTTTGCAGCTCTGTATCCAACACCATTAATTTCTAATGCTCTTGTATATTCATTTGTAACCCCATGAATCATGTTATTAATTAATGTTCTAGTTAAGCCATGAATGCTTCTGTTTTTAGGCTCATCATCACATCTTTTTATTGTAATAACATTATTTTCTAAAGCTACTGTCATATTTTTATGTATTTCTCTTTCTAATGTTCCTTTAGGTCCTTTTACAGTTACTTT
>CALXJM010000051.1 GCA_944388625.1 uncultured Clostridia bacterium | reverse complement strand
TGATGATTTGATTGTTTATGATACTTATGTAGATGATGGTTACACTGGAACAGATTTTGATAGACCAGGATTTCAAAGGCTATTAGAAGATATGAGAAAAGGGAATATTAATTGTGTTCTAGTTAAAGATTTATCAAGACTTGGAAGAAACTATATAGAAGTTGGAAATTATATAGAGCAGATATTTCCATTATTTAATATAAGATTTATTGCCATAAATGACAATGTAGATAGTTTTAAGAATCCTAACAGCACAAATACAATATTAGTGCCATTTAAGAACTTAATAAATGACGAATATGCAAAAGACACATCAATTAAAATAAGGTCAGCACTAAATGGAAGAAAAAAGAAGCGGAGAGTTTGTAGGAGCATTTCCATCATATGGATATATAAAAAGTCCAGAAGATAATCATAAGTTAATTATAGATAAAGAATCAGCCGAAATTGTAAGAAAAATTTTTGAATGGAAAGTAAATGAAGGATTAGGAAATTTAAGTATATGCCATAGACTAAATGATATGGGAGTTTTAAATCCAACAGGTTATAAAAAGAAGAAATTAAATCAAAATTATAATAATTCTGGGATTATGCAAGAAGATTATTCATGGTGCCCATCAACTGTTAGAAATATTTTAAAAAACGATATTTACATAGGAAATGTTACACAAGGAAAAAGGAGAGTAAAAAGCTATAAAGTTCACAAAATAGAACAAGTACCAGAAGATGAATGGATTACAGTAGAAAATATGCACGAGCCAATTGTAGATAAAGAATTATTTGAAAAGGCACAAGAATTAAGAAAAATTGATACTAGGATACAAGACAACGGAACTCTAACTATGTGGGCCGGAATACTAAGGTGTAGCGATTGTGGAAGAGCAATGCACAAAAAATATTGCAAAAATAAAAGTGGTACTGTTTATGAATATTACATATGTGGGACATATAGAAAAAAGTCAAATAAATTATGCACAAAACATACTATAAAAGCGCAAGAATTGGAAAATGCAGTATTGGAGATTGCTAAAATGCATATAGAATTGCTTGTTGATACTGAAAAATTGCTAGAACAAATTAATAAATCAAATACTAAAAAACTAGCAAATGAAAATATAGAAAACATTAAAAAAGCTAAAGAAAAGGAAATGGAAAAGTTAAATAATTTGAAAAGATTTTTATATGAGGACTGGAAAAATGAACATATAACTAAAGAAGAATATTTAGAGTATAAACAAAAATATGAACAAGACATTGAAAAAATAAAAGGAATTATCGTGAATTTAGATAAACAAAAAGAAAAACAAGAAGAAATTGTAAATGTAAATAATCTATGGATAGAAAGATTTAAAGCATACAAAAATATAACTAAGCTAGATAGAGACATTATAACAGAATTAATTGATTACATAGAAGTACATGAAAATAAGAAAATTACAATTCATTTTAAATTTATGGATGAACTAGATAAGATATTAGATTACATAGATAATGAAAAAGTTTCAGTTAGTAAAGTAGTATAGGTATATTCTAATAACAAAAAAATTCTAATTTCTAACATCTAATTGTTAAATTGTAGCGACAAAATACACCAAGGAGGAGGTGTGGCAGCACCAGTAGGAGGGCAGATTTTATCTGAAGTATTGCCATATTTAGAAATTAATAAGAAATTAGATGAAGAAGAGCAACAAACAAGTGTAGAAGTGCCAGATGTGAGAAATAAAACAATTAAAGAAGCAACCCAAATTTTAAAAGAGAACGGTTTAGATATTAATGTAAACATTGATGGGGAATTTGATAAAGAGAATACAATTGTAACAGAGCAATTACCAAAACCTGGGTTACAAATCAAGAGTGGAACAAAAGTAGAAGTCTATGTAAAGCAATCTTAAAATGTTAAAAAACTATATACAAAATAAAAAAATAATTATATAATACAATAGAAAAAAAGAAAGTGTGATTAAAAATAATACGAAGAAAGGAATGCACATATGGATTTAAAAAAAGTATTAGCAGATATAGATAATGTGAAAGCAAAAGGAAATTTAGATGTAAATATAGAAAGCATAGAAAGTGATTCGCGAAAAGTAAGAGAAGGTTGTATGTTTGTTGCAATTAAAGGCTTTGAAACGGATGGCCACAATTATGTTAATAAAGCAATTGAAATGGGTGCAAAAGTGGTTATGGTTCAGGCGGACTCGAATTTAAAACAATTTATACTAAATAGTAATGTAACCTTAGTTGTTGTTCCAGATACTAGACTGGCATTAGCAATAGCTTCTTGCAATTTTTATGGTAATCCATCTAGAAGATTTAAATTAATTGGAATTACAGGCACAAAAGGTAAAACTACAACTAGCTATATGCTAAAAGCCATTTTAGAAAAACAAAACCATAAAGTTGGTTTAGTAGGTACTATTGCAAACTATATTGGAGAAAAAAAATTAGGAGATAGTGAGAGAACTACTCCCGAAAGTACAGAACTTCAAAAAATGTTTGCACAAATGGTAGAAGAAGGTGTGGATACAGTTATTATGGAAGTATCTTCACAGAGTATCAAGCTGAATCGAATTGCTGGGTGTGATTTTGACATAGGTGTATTTACCAACTTTTCAAAAGACCATATTAGTGAAAAAGAACATCCAGATATGGAAGACTATTTTAATTCTAAACTAAAGTTATTTAATATGTGCAGATATGGATATATTAATGCAGATGATTTATATGTGTCAAAAGTAAAGAAACTAGTAACTAATTGCGATATTCATACATATGGCATTGATAATAGCTGTGATTTATTAGCTAAAGATTTAACCGTTATGAACACGGGCTCTGATTTTAAAGTCAAATTGGGAGATAAAAATCAAAGAGTAAAAGTTGGAATTCCAGGAAGATTTAGTGTATATAATGCACTAGCTGCAATTTCTGTAGCATTAAAAATGGGAATTAAACCAGAGAATATTATTGAAGCATTAGCCGAAGTAAAAGTACCAGGAAGAAGTGAACTAATTTCAAATGCAAAAAACTTAGCAATTATGATAGATTATGCACATTCACCAGAGAGCTTAGAAAATATTTTAAAAGCAGTAAAATCATATACAACAGGAAGAGTTATCTGTGTATTTGGATGTGGTGGAGATAGAGATAAAACTAAAAGACCATTAATGGGAGAAATTGCTGGAAACATTGCAAATTTTACAATTATCACAACAGACAATCCAAGAACAGAAAAACCAAACGAAATTATAAATGAAATTGAAGTTGGAATGAAAAAGACAAATGGAAAATATATATGTATAGAAGATAGAATTCAAGCAATTAAGTATGCTATTCAAATGGCAAATAAAAAAGACATTATTATATTAGCTGGTAAAGGTCATGAACCATATCAAGAAATTAACGGAAAAAAATATCCATTTGACGAAAGAAAAATTGTCAATGAGATTATAAATACAAAATAAGAAACCAAGTTAGGAGGAAGCAAATTGGACTTTCAAATTAAAGTATTGTTATTATCATTTTTTATTACAATAGCAATAGCCATATGCATAATACCAATACTTAGAAGGTTAAAAATCGGGCAAACAGAAAGAGACGACGGACCACAGTCTCATATTTCAAAACAAGGAACACCTACTATGGGCGGAATTATTATTATGCTGTCAATAGTGCTGGCAGCGGTAAGTGGATTTTTCTATTATTTTAGACAAGAAGGAGAAGCAGAAGTTGCAAAAAATATGTTACCAATCTTATTTATCACATTTGGATTTGGATTGATTGGATTTATTGACGATTTTAAAAAACTAGTACTAAAAAACACAGAAGGTTTAAAACCAATCTATAAAATGATAGGATTACTTATTATATCTGTAATTTATACTCTGTATTTAGAAAAAATTGTAGGATTGGGAACAGACATTCTTATTCCGATTTGGAATGAGACAATTACATTACCAATTTGGATTTACATTCCATTTGCTATTTTTGTTATTTTAGCCACAACAAATGCTATTAATTTAACAGATGGAATTGATGGATTAGCAGCAAGTGTAACCGCAATTATTGTAACATGTTTGACTGTAATTGCTATTGTATACGATGTAAAAGAAATGACTATTTATGGCAGTATTGTTATTGGAAGTTGTATAGGATTTTTGCTGTTTAATCTACATACAGCAAAAGTATTTATGGGTGATACAGGCTCTTTGTTACTACGGAGGCATTATTGCAGCTATGGCTTTATACTTGAAAATTCCATTATTACTTTTGGTAATTGCAATTGTTCCAATTGCAGAAACAGTTTCTGTTATTGTCCAAGTCGCATATTTTAAAAAAACAGGAAAACGAATATTAAAAATGGCACCACTACACCACCATTTTGAGCTAAGCGGTTGGAGAGAGAGCAAAGTAGTATCAGTATTTTGTTTGATAACACTAATTGCTTGTATATCAGGCTTAATACTTTTGTAAAATAGATAGAAAGGAGTAATATAATGCATAAAAAAGAGATAAGAACTCAAAAGAATTCCATAGAAGAAAAAAAACCATTGGATTTTATATTGTTAATTACAGTATTAATGCTATTGGCTTTGGGAATTGTTATGGTTCTATCTGCAAGCTCACCTTCTGCTTTATCAGACTGGGGAAATAGCTTTTATTATGTAGAACGTCAGGCTGGTTGCGCTGTTATTGGTCTTATTTTAATGTTTATTATTTCAAGAATAGACTATAGAAAATATAAAATGTTATATAAACTTGCATATATCGGTTCTATTATTTTATCTCTTATGGTGGTTATACCAAATGTTGGTGTATCTGTTAATGGTGCTACAAGGTGGATAAAAATTGGAATTCAATTTCAACCATCAGAAATTGCAAAAATTGGGCTTATTATTTTTTATGCAGCATATCTAACAAACCACAAAGATGAGCTAAAAGAGCTTTGGAGAGGCTTTTTTAAGCCATTTATATATTTAATACCAATTATTGGAATTTTATTACTTTTACAAAATCACTTAAGTGCATCAATAATTATTATATTAGTAACAGCAGTTATGATGATACTTGCTGGAACAAAAATAAAATATTTTTTAACATTTGGTACAGCTGGAGCTGTAGGAGGAATTGGACTTTTAGTTATCTTAGCACAAAGAATAGACGAATGGGCATTCCGTTTATCAAGAATTACATCTTTTTTAAATCCATGGGCAGATATCAGAGGTGACAGCTGGCAAATTGTGCAAAGCTTATATGCAATAGGCTCTGGAGGATTATTTGGAGTAGGATTAGGTGCAAGCAAACAAAAATATTCATACATACCAGAACCACATAATGATTTTATATTTGCTATTTTGGCAGAAGAGTTAGGATTTGTAGGCTGTCTTGTAGTAATTGTTTTATTTGGAATATTTATATGGAGAGGAATATTAATTGCGATTAAAGCACCAGACATGTTTGGAAGCTTGCTTGCAGGAGGAATTACAGCTCTTATTGGACTACAAGCAATTATTAATATTGCAGTAGTAACTTCTTCTATACCAGTAACCGGAATGGCACTTCCTTTTTTCAGCTATGGAGGAACATCACTAATTATTCTACTATGTTCAGTAGGAATTTTATTTAACATATCAAGACAAGGAAATAAACTGTAAATAAATTGCAATGGAGACATCTATATAATATAAAAAACAGTAAGGGGGAATTTTATGAGAGTAGTTATTGCCGCCGCTGGAACAGGAGGACATATAAATCCTGGAATTGCCATAGCTAATAAAATAAAAAAAGAAGAAAAAAATACGGAGGTACTTTTTATTGGAACAGATTATGGATTAGAAAAGGATTTAGTTCCAAGAGCAGGTTTTCACTTAAAAACCATTCAAGCTCATGGATTATCTAAGAAAATAACAATCGAAAATTTAAAAAATATATTGCAAACAATTAAGAGTATTTCGCAAGCAAAAAAAATATTAAAAGAATTCAGCCCAGATATTGTGATAGGAACAGGTGGCTATATTTGTGGACCTGTTGTTTTAGCTGCTAAAAAATTAAAAATTCCTACTTTATTGCATGAAAGTAATGCTTTTCCACGGATTAGCTGTAAAAAAACTAGCAACAAGAGTAGATACAGTATTAGTAGCTTTTGAAGAAGCTAAGAAAAGGTTGCCAAAAGCAAAGAATATAGTAATTACAGGAACACCATCCAAAATGAAAAAAGTGAATATGTCACAGGAAGAAAAAATAAAAGTAAAAAGAGATTTAGGAATACAAGAGGACTTACCGCTTGTATTAGTTTTTGGAGGAAGCCAAGGAGCTAGGACAATTAATCAAACTATTTTGAAACTAATTGAACAAAGACTAAATAAAAACTATCAAATTGTATTAGCAACAGGACAAAAACAATATGATATTATTCAAAAGGAATTAATGAACAAAGATATAGATATTAAAAATTTATACCATTCTAAAATTGTACCATATATCTATGATATGGAAAGAATAATGAATGCATGTGATTTAGCTGTGTGCAGAAGTGGAGCAATTACTATAACGGAAATAGCAATAGTAGGTAAACCTGCTATTTTTATTCCGCTTCCTAATGTCAGCCAAAATCATCAAGAATATAATGCAAAAGTCCTAGAGAGCAGAGGCGCAGCTAAAATTATTTTAGATTCTAATCTAAATGCGGAAAACTTATCTAAAACAATCGATTTATTAATAGAAAATCCAAAACTATTGCAAGAAATGGGAGAAAAAGCACAATCCGTTAGTATAAATAATGTAGAAGAGCAAATTTATAAAGAAATAAAAAAGATAATATGAATTCAAATCTAATATAGTCGTATGATTCCTATTGCATTCTTTTACTTATTAGTATATAGTAGGAAGCATGCAATAAGAAATAAGCTAGATAAAGGATTATACAAAATACATTATTTAAATGAAGAACGAAGAAAAGGAGAAATAATACAAATGGCAGATAAATTAATTATTGTGGAATCACCTGCTAAGGCGAATACAATAAAAA
>CALXJM010000050.1 GCA_944388625.1 uncultured Clostridia bacterium | reverse complement strand
TGCTAATATTTCTAAATTCTATCATTGTTCTAATGCTCCTATTATCTAAACTTACATTATCATCATAACAATAAACTTTAATAAATGCAATACTTTTGGAATAAAAAAAATAGGTAATTTATGGTTTTTTCTATAATTTTCGCTTTTTTTCTTTTATTTTCTCGTTTTTTGCTGTTTCACATAAAATTCACATATATATTGACATGTTATGTAAAGTTTGCTATAATATATATAAGATTAGTTAGGTAAAGGAATTTGCCGACATAATCTTTTATATAAATAACTCTTCTAACTATTTGTATCTTACCATTAAAGAAAGTAATGTAATGAATGAGAAGCGTTAATGGTTAATTTATAAGGTAGCAGATAGTAATCTTAAGAAAAAGGAGGATTTTATGGAAGAGGTTAACTAGAAACGAACATCTTAAAGTAATTTTAGATGTTCGTTTCCTTTTTTGTTACACATGCTCTTTATATCTTTTAATTTTCATTGTAGTTGTTTTTTCAAATTCCTTTTCTCTGATATTAATTTCTTTTATATGTTTATAAATCACTAAATTATTATTAATTTTTTTTACTTCTTCCCATATTATTTGTTTCAATTCTTCTAATGTTTTTGGATTGTCTTTCCATTTTTCTTCAATGTATTCTGTATTTAATCGAATATCTGCTACAATAACTACATCTCCATTTTCTTCTTTTCCGTAGACCAAAGATTCTTGTATATAGTCATTTTCATTTAATAGACTTTCAATTTCTTCTGGATATACATTTTTTCCATTTTTTGTAATAATTACGTTTTTCTTCCTTCCGGTAATATAAACGAATCCATCTTTATCCATATATCCCATATCACCAGTATAAAACCATCCATCCTTAATTGCTTTCTTAGTTTCTTCTTCATTTTCATAATATCCTAGCATAACATGATTACCTTTTGTAATAATTTCTCCAATTCCTTCATCATTTTCGTCTACAATTTTTAATTCTGTTTCAGCTAGTGGTAGTCCTACTGCAGCATCTTTATATTCTTTATCTCTGTTCAATGCTACAATAGGAGCACATTCGGTAAGTCCATAGCCTTGTACCGCCAAAATTCCTAAGTCTCGAAATCCTTGTGCTACTTCTGGATTTATGGCAGCAGCTCCAGCAATAAATAATCTTACTTTCCCTCCAAATTGTTCATGTATAGATGCAAAAACTTTTCTTTTTACATGGACTCCTATTTTATCTAATGCATTAGTTATTTTTATCATCTTGTTTACTATTCTGGTTTTCCCTTGTTTTTGAATTCCTTCCCATATTTTTTTATACATTGTTTCTAGAATTAGAGGTACTGTTAAAAATACAGATACATGCACTTCCTTCATATTTTTTTGGATATGTCTTAATCCCTCACAATAAGCAACTGCAGCTCCTCTATAAAGAGGTGTTAAGAATCCACATGTACATTCATATGTATGGTGAATTGGTAAAACAGATAAAAATATATCAGTTTTATCTATGTATATCATTCTGCATTGTTCATAAATATTAAATGCAATATTTTTATGTGATAGCATAGCTGCTTTTGACTCAGAAGTAGTTCCAGATGTAAATAAGATTTCTGCCATTTCTTCTTCTTTTATTTCCGCATTTACAAAAGTTTTATTTCCTTTTTCCAACTCTTCTTTTCCAATTTGAATTAGTCTTTTTAAAGAATATTTTTTTTCGCTGTTTTCTTGTAAATCCATCCCAATGCAATATTGTATTGTGCTATTTTTATTTGTTATTTCTGTTATTGTTTCTTCTAATTTTTCAGAATAAATAATAGCAGAAACTCTTGCTCTTTTAATACAGCTTTCTATTTCATGTTTTGGAAGTTGTTTATCTAAAGGAACTGCAATTCCTGTTCCATTAATAACAGCTAAATATGAAATAGCCCATTCGTAACAATTTTCTCCTATTATTGCAATTCTATGATTTTTCAAACCTAATTTTATAAGAGCGGTTCCTAAAGCATCCATATCTTCTTTTACTTGCTTGTACAAAATAGCTGTATATTGGCTAGTCCCATTTTTTACATAATAAGCTGGTCTATTTTTGAAAATTTCACAGCTTTCATTGACTAATTGTTTTATATTCTCTATTTTTCTTGCATCATAGTATGGAGATTGTTTCATCATTTTCCTCCTTATTATTCTATATCTCTGTATATCATATTTTTGTAGAATAAGAAAATTGTTTTTTCTATCTACAAAAAAATCAGATAGGAAAAGCTTAATTTAAGCACTTCCTATCTGTATTTTTGTTATTCTTCATCTATAAAATTAAACTCATCTTTAAATTTCTCTTTAAACATTTCAAATACTTTATTTAGTGTGTCTTCATCATCTACACTAACATATGATTCTTCGTCTTCTGAATCTGTATCTTCTACTTTTAGAATTACAACTTCTCCTTCTTCATCAGATTCTTCTACTGGTAATAATACAACATATTCTTCTCCATCTAATTCAATCATATCTAGAAATTCGAATTCAACTTCCTCTCCATTTTCATCGTTTAGTACGATGATGTTATCTAATTCTTCGTCCATGCTCATTTTCTCCTTTCAAATTTTCTTTTTTCGTCTTTTAGTATTGTTTTCAGTTTTTATTATCATATACTATCTATTCTGATTTTGCAATATTTTTTATATAGATTTCTAAAATATATACAGCAGAAATAGTGTCTACTAAGTCTTTTTTCTTTTTATTATCTATGTTTAAAAAATTCATTGTCCTATGTGCTTCTACTGTAGTTAATCGTTCATCTACTGTTTTTATATCGATTTTATTATATTTGCACTTTAATTTATGAATAAATTTTTTGGTTATTTCTATTCTTTCAGATGGTTGCCCATTCATATGGAAGGGCATACCAACTACAATTGTGGAAATAGGATATTTTTCTACAATTTCATCTAATCTTTTTAAAAGTATTTTATCATTCCCTTGATAATGAATTGTTTCTAGGCCTTGTGCAGTTATATTTAGTTCATCTGTAATAGCAATCCCAACTCTACTATCTCCATAGTCAATTCCTAAAATTCTCATGTTTGTTCTCCATTTAATTGTTATAGTAAAATCAAAAATTTATTTTTGAGTATTTTCTTGCTATTCTTCTAATCCAATATAACTTTTTACTAATTTTTCTAATAGCTCATCTCTTTCAATTAATCTTATCAGATTTCTGGCATCATTATGGCTTGTTATATAGGTTGGATCTCCTGATAAAATGTAGCCAACGATTTGATTAATTGGATTATATCCTTTTTCTACTAAAGCCTCATATACTTCTTTTAATATTTCTCTTGCTCGAATTTCTTTATCTTTTTCAATTCGAAAACTCATTGTTTTGTCAACAGCCATAATCTATACCTCCTTAAATATAATTTATTTCATTTTCATTTTTGTCTGCTGTGTCTAAATAATCTTCTAGTTTTTTTGTTACTTCTTCCATTCCAGTTCCTTTATAATAGTTAGATATAACAAAATTTAGTTTTGGTTCTGCAAAAACCTGTTTTTTCTTATCCTTTTTAGGTGAATATGGTTCTATTTGTAAGCTTTCTACACTTTGTTTTATATCTTTTACAAATTCTGTTACAGCAGTTGCTTCTACCCCAGAAAATACAATTACAAATTTAGGCCCCATATATCTTACAAATACATATTCTGAAGCAATTTCTTTTTTTATATTATTGCTTACTTCTATAATAGTTTTATTTCCTGTTTTTCGATTTATGGTTTCATTAATTTCTTCTAAATTAATAATTTTAAACATACATACTGCTGATACAGGATATTTATCTATGTTCTTCTTGCCTACCCCATATAAATACTCTGCCGAATTTAATCCAGAAAATTCATCTTTCCTTACAATATTTTCGATTGTATTTTGATAAGATATTGTTTTTAATATTGCTACCAGATTTTCTCTTACTACTTCTAAAATTGTAGTATCTAAAGTATCAAAGGCATTTACTTCACTACTTTCTATAATCCAATATCCAATATAAATATTTTCTATAAAGAGAGGGAAAAACATAGCAGATTTAGCTCTTTCAAATTCCATCTTTTGATATGGTAGTCTTTCTCCTGGTTTATCTACTGATATGTATTTAGGAGTAGCTGATGTAATACTGTCTTTGAATATCTCTTCTGTATGCAAGTTTTTTAAAGTTTCCCAATGTTTTTCATCTACATTTGTTGCTTTTATAACATATTCTGCTCCATTGAATACAATGATACTTGAATATTTAACATCATATCTTTTAATTAAGACTTCATTAATTTTCTTTAATTTTTCATCAACACTTATGTCCTCGCCTACAATGTTCATAAATTCTTGTACTATGTTTAAACTTTGAATATGTTCCTTAACATTTGAGAATTTTTTTAATCTAGTATGGATGGTGTAATTGTATGCCATAAGTGCTATAACAATTATTACTAATATAGATATTACTATAAGTATCAAGATATCCCTCCTTTTTGTGAAACTTCATTTTTATATTATTTAGTAGTTATTTCTCATTTTATTTAATGTTTGATCCATATTACTGCTAAAGCTCTTGTATTTTGTTTTTGGTTCTTTTTTGTTTAATAGAGGATATACCATACCAGCCAATTCATTTATTGCATTCATAAAGCTTTTGGTATAGCCTTTTGTAGAAATGTCACATATTACCAAGCTTTCTAAATATTTTAAGTATACTTCTAAATCTAGTGGTAATATAGTGTATGGTATATTGTCTTTATTAAATAGTTCTGTCATAAAAGACATACTTGGGTCATTATAATAAGCCATTCCGCCAATTAATATTTTAGGAGAAATATTTCTCACTTTTTCATATTTATTTATAATAATTCGCAATTTTGTAGTATCTAATGCTCCATTATTCTTCAATTCTCTTAAAAATCCTGTTAATGGTTGTATGGTTAGTATGTCCATACTTTGTACTAAATATGTTTCTTGGGAATTTTTAAAAATATTTATATCTGTTTTGAAATCACAATCTACTAACACAAGCGAGTATTCTTTTGATAATGTGTCTAATATTTTTACCCAGTTTTCTTCAATTCTCTCTCCTGGCACAGCTGTGTATACACTCAAATTCTTATTTGTGGCAATTCCATCTGTTATTCCTTGTGCTAATTTAACAATAGAGTCATTAGTTTGCATTCTTAAACTTTCATCATTTTTTGTATATATATAATATGAATTTTTATTTTCTGTTGTGTCTAAAATAGCCGTTTTTATTCCCATATTAGAAAAAATCAATGCTAAATTATTTAATATAAAGGATGTACCGTTTTTACTAGTTCCTACAAAAGATACAATTTTGCCTTCTCCTGAAACTAATGCAGTCTGTTCTTGGTAATTTTGTACCGGTTTATAAGAAGACTGTATTTGTGTTTGATTTGGTGATATGTTTTGTGTTCTTTCTTGTTCTTGATATGTATTAACTGGTTTTTCAGTTTCAATCTCTTCATGCTCTAAATCAAATAGATTAATATCTTCTGGTTCTTGATATGTAATTTGTTCTTTTTTAGGAATTTCTTCCAATTCTTGCCATTCGTCATTTTCTTGCTGTTCTACTACTTTTTTAGGTCTACCTCTTCCTCTTTTAGCTGTTTCTATTTTTTCTTCAGGAATTGGTTCTGGAGTTACCGTTTTTCTTGGTCTACCTCTTCCTCTTTTTACTGGTGTTATTTCTGATGCTGTTATGGTTTCTTTTTCTTGCTCAATTTCTATATTTTTTTGTGGTTGTCTTTCTACTCGTTTTAATACATGATGTTCACCTGTTGTAGTTTTCGTTGTATTTGTTTGAGTAACTCTTTTTTCTGGCACAGCATTTATTTTGTTTTCTTTATTTCCGGTTAGTCTTACTGTCTTTTTTGTGTTTAGTGTAGATGGTATAACTACTGGTTTTGAAAATATATTTCTTTCTTCTTGATGGAAAGCATCAAAATCAACATCTTCTGCTCTTATTTTAGTATCTTTTGTCTTTTTTGAGTCACTATTTTCTCTATTTGCTTTTCCTTTTGTTCCCGTAGTCATAAGCTCTTGATATTTTGGTGATTCGGTTTCTAATATAGCTTTTACATTAAGTGGCAAAAATTTAGCAATTACTTTCAATTGAGCATCTGTATATTGCCCTGCAATATTGTTAAAGCTATCTACATATCTTTCTGTATTTTTACCAAGTCTTTTGTAATGCATTAATATGTTTTGTATTTCGACTTCACTAACATCACTTTCATTTTCTACTTGGTAAGTAACTTCATCTGCTTCTATTCTATAGTATTGTTTTGCTTCTTTTTTTGTTCTTGGCATATTTATAAGTCGGCAAACTTCATCGATACTTCTATCTTTTCCTATAATTGCACTATAAATTCCAATTCCAAATAATTTAATCAATAAATTATCTGATTTAGATCTCCTATCAGTACATATTAAAATAATAGGAACATCGTTTCCATTTAAATCAGTTGCTTCGTCACTAATATTATCTAATTTTTCAAACAAAAATTTATCTATTACATCATAATTATTATTTGCAAATGGTTCCAAATCTTCACTTATAACTACTCTGTCATAAGTTTTATCTTTCTGTAATTCTTTTAAAATAGCATTAAAATAATAAACATTTTTATATGTTAATATTTCTTTATACTCTTTCTGGTACTTTTTTATAATTGATTCAGAAACACTCTCACTGTTAACTGCAAATAAAACTTTCATTTGTTAATTCCTCCATCCTTTTACTACTATGGCAAATATAAGTGGTAAAACTTGGCATATTACGGCTATTGTTACAAACGCTATACTGACTAAAAAGCCTTTATCTCTTACATCTAGCTTACGAATTCCTATAACATATTGATAAATAGCTCCAACTGCAATTCCTATAAAACAAAATGGTATACTATAAATTCTTACTTTATTTAATATATAAGCTGTCATTCCATAGGCTTCATTACCGTATAATTCATTATAATCTGCTAGTTCTTTTTCTGCTTTTTTCTTAATTTCTACTAGTTCACCTGTTTGTTCTTCTGATAAAATATTAGTTTGTACATTGTTAGCATACACTGTTCCTATGCTGAAAAATAAAACCATGATAAAACATACAATGAAACAGAGTTTTTTCATTTCGTTCCACCCCCTATGTATGGTATTTTTATCCTTTTATAATCATACAATAAACTGTATAAAATAGCAAGGAATTATCGAAATTTTTTTGCTTTTTTTATGTAGGTTTGTCAAACATATGTCACACTTTATTGATAAATATATAGTTTGAAATACCTAATATGACTACTCTGTAC
>CALXJM010000049.1 GCA_944388625.1 uncultured Clostridia bacterium | reverse complement strand
AGTTTCAATACAGCTTCTGTTCTTATTCAACCATCCATTTTTCAATATTCTCTTTAAATACAATACAACAAAATTCCTATAAAATCAAGCTTTTTCTTTATTTTTACCAACCGAAGCTATTAACATGAACAGTTTTTATAAAATCTTCTTTTTTTTATATTTTTCAAGGTTTTCATGAATCTCATAAGAATTGGGGCTGGTAAATTATATTAATTAATTTTTTTAATTATATCGAAGTTTTCTACGTTTTAAAAATCTAAGTATCATAAAAAAGTAAATTATTAGTTACTTAACTATAAGTGTAATATCTATTTTTTCTCTATAGGATTAAGTCTTCTCCTGTTTGTTTATCTTTTTTTCCTAATAGTTCTTCTCCGAATACATTATCATTCATTAATTTTATAATACAAATAAAATCTTCTTCCTTATCAATTGTTTTATTTAATTCTGTTCTTAATTCTATTAATTTTGATGGCGTTATCTCTCCCCTGAATACTGAATATTGAAAATGAGATAAATATTTTTTACATATTTTAAACACTTTCTGAACTCTTTTTTCATTAACATCGTAAAAAAGAAATGCATAATTATAATTCATTTTTTTCATTTATAAATTTTCACTTCCCTTCTTTTAAAGAAAACGGTATAAATTCCTTACCTTCTAAAATAAATTTAATCAATTTATAACAGTCAAATTTAATTGCAGTTCTATAACTTATTTTTCTTTTAAATCCTTTATGCAAGAATACACTTTCTATTCTACTTTCAAAAGCCTCTACAAAAATTTTTCTTCCTTCCTCATTCAATAAACAATAATTTAATTTCTTCTCAAAATGTTTTTCTACCTGTATTTTTCTATTATTTACCAGATCAAAAATTGTCTTATATACAATAACTGGTTTAAATATTTCACTAATATCCAAACTCAATGAAAATCGACTTTCAGAAGGTTCATGTAAAAAACTGATTCTTTGATCCAAATGAGTACGATAAATAGCAGAAATTGTTTTTGTATACAATAATGTATTTCCAAATGAAATCATCGCATTAATAGGATTATCTGGAGGTCTTTTCACTCTCTTATTCATTATAAAATCATCTGGAAGAAAATATTTAAAATTGAAATAAAATCGTGCCCATGCTTCTCCTTCAATGGCCATTAATTCTGGTATTTGTTTAGAATTTTCAATACGTAGTTTAAAATCACTTCTTAACCAGTCAATTGTATCCTTTACTTCTTTTTTATCATGTTTATAATAGTGATACAAGACTTCTACTAAATTCTCACCAATTCCCTTTACAATCGCCTTAGCAATTACCATTCTGGAATTTTCGAATGCTTTCACCTGTTTTATTAATAATTTTCCACTATTGTATTGATTCCTTGGATAAAAACTTCCACTATATCCTTCATAATAATTAAAAAAATGAATCACAATATTATTCTGAGCTAAAAAATCTAATAATTTACTATTAATTGAAACTTCGGAAAGACAATAAATTTCTTTTACATTCTTTACTGGTATATAAATGTTCTTTTCATTTTTTCTCAAACAAAGAGAATTATCTTTCCTTATCAATTCTCCTGCTGACATAATATATTTTGTACTTCCCATACACTTCCTCCTTAAATATAACAATACTCATAGTAGGCACATTTTTTACAATGAGACTTATTGATTGTATCTGGCAAATTATCACTATTAAGCAATAACTGTATCTGTTCAATAATATTTTTTAATTCTAACTCTATTTCTTCGTTTAATTCGTAGATCTCTATTCTTGAATGTTTCTTATTTTTTTCTACAAATTCTAGTTTTCCCTTCCGAATTATTCCCTTTTTCTTTAATATATACAGGTAATAATATAATTGCCATTTACAAGCTTCTTCATCTGCATCTGATTTTTTTATTTCTGTTACATATTCTTTTGTTAATCGATCTAAACGTATGTTTTCTAAAGCAATTTCTGAATTTTCTGTCTTTACAGATCGTTCTTCATGCAAAGCCTTTCCTGTTTTTACAATTTCACTATTATCTTCTAAATTAATACGATTTCCATGTAAATAACACTGTCTTTTACAATGAAAATAATAATTAACTAGCGTGCCATTTATTCTCATGTATTCCTCCTTATATTTCTACAAAAGCAATTCCATTTTCTTGCAATAATTTCTTATTTATTTTACCATTTAAAAAATACTTTTCTCCCTCTTGAATTGCATATAAATCTCCTATACAATCCGAATAATTTAAATCTATGTTTTTTTGAACCTGATAAATAAAATAATTCATTTTACTCCTAACAACGGAAAGTTCATATTGTTTTCTAGCATAATTCATTTTCCTATCCAATAATAAACTCTTATATTTATTCCAACACTCCCATCCATCTAACTTTTCTCCATTCTCCAAAATAATAATTCTTGATAAATAAATAGACATATTCCAATTATCTTCATCAATTAATTTCATACGTTCTGCAATTTTTCTGAACTCTCCGTTTGCTACATCCTGTTCAAAAAAGTCCTCTAAATTATTTTCATTTAACCTTTTATTATAAGATTGCAATTCTCTTAAAATAGGTAAATAATATTGTTCAAATTTTTTATTTTTCAAAATTTCTTGTTGTTTTTCTTCATACAATGTAAATTTTTTATTGATACGAATATCGTCTTTATAAATTCTTTCAGCGTCATCCAAATTAAAAAAATACGCTACTCCTTCCCTTTTACAAGATCGATTAATTCTTCCTAAAAACTGTTCTTCGCTATCTAATTTAGAAATATCTTTATATCCAATATCCATATCAATATCGACTCCAGCTTCTATTATCTGAGTAGATATCAATAGAATCGTTTTCCCATTCATTTGAGCAATCTTAGAAAGCGTATTTTTTCTTTCTATTATATTGTCGTCTCCCGTTAAACAATAAATTTCTTCAAATATCTGTTTATTTTCATATGCCATTTGAAAGAATGCATAAGCCGTATCCTTTTTTATAAACTCTAAAAGAACTTTTTTCCCCTTTGGAGTATTTTCACAAATATAACTATAAAGTTCTTCTATTGTTATCTTTTCTTGTAATAATTTGTAAGATATCTTAACTCTATCTTTAAAAATGGGATCATTAAAATATTTTTCTCTATTTTTAACTAAATAAGTTACATTATTTTCTTTACCTGTCAAAACTTCTAAGTTCGGCAATGTTGCGGACATTATAAGGACTCTTATATTTAGTATTTGTGCAAAGACTTCCAAAAATATAATTATCTCAGACCATATTTTATTTTTATAACTTTGTATCTCATCTAAAACGATAACACTATTAATTAATTGAGAAAAGCCAAAAACGGATTCTCTCCGATTACTAAACATTGTTTCAAACAAAAATACATGTGTGCTTAATAAAAATGGATAATTCAAAAACTGTCGATCTAATAAAGCTTTTTGATAACAACTATCTTCCTCATTTTTTCCTTTATTATAATAATCTTTTTTCATAGGTGTTATAGAATTAATAACTGCTATCTTAGAAAAAATATTAGGATTTTGTCCAAAAATCTTTTCTAGCGATTGGTAGTTCTGCTCTACTAATGTATTAAATGGATAGATATACCATATTTTTTCATATCCTTCCCTCACCATTTGAACACTAAGATTTACTGCACAATTACTTTTTCCGCTTCCCGTAGGAGCTTCTAAAAATAATATAGGATCTTTTTTATGTTTTTTCCATTCTTCTTCTACATCTAAAAATAGTTCTGTCCTTAATTGATTAATATCATTTTTCGACATGACATTATTCTTTTTCTTATAATCCCTGATTTTTTTTGTTAATTCTTGTTTCTCATAATGCTCATATAATACTTTTTCTTCACATAACTGTGTCTCAGTTATTAGATTCGTTTCATATTCGGCAGTAGCATAATAATCTACAGTTGTTAATATAGAGTATAACAATCTTATATAAGCATTCATTATAATTTTCTGTTTTCTTGTTGTATTTTTCATTCCATTCCTATAATATTTTGAAACAACTAAAATGTTTGTACTTGAAAAAAAGAACGGTCCTTTATAAATCTCATACGTATTTTCATCAAAATATTGAACTAAACATTCTGCCTCTCCACCTTCTTCAAAAGATTCAATGAAAAATTCTAAATCGGATAAATCTCCATGATGTCTGGAAATAATATAGGAATTTATAAATAAAAACATTTTCATCTTTCTCTTTGTATTTTTTTCACATTCTAGTTTATCTAGCTTTTCACATAAATAATCTAAATAGATAAATGCAGAAAGAAAAGAATGATTTGCTCCTTTTAATACACTAATATTTGAAAACTTAAGATCATTTTTCATCTTTTCTTTCTGAAAAAGCGGATTTATTTTTCCCACATCATGTAACTCAATTATAAGCTGCACGGCATCAAAGAAAAATTTTTCAACTTTTTTATCACTTTCAAAAAAGTTTTCGAATATTCGTTGTAACGCTTGTTTACTCCTATTATATTCTTTATAGTATTTTAAACAGCACTGCAAATGATCCAACAGACTCTCTTTATTTTTTTGTTCTTCATTTTGAGGACAGTGTGCATACAACGGATATTGTAAATCAATAATTGATTCAATTTGCATATTCTTCTCCTATAAATAATGATACAAAACGAAAAGTACTGTAAAACGCTTTGATATCAATATAAAATCCATGATTAATTACATTGAATATTCCATTTTACAGTACTCTTCCTCCTAACATGACCTCTTATATAAATGATATTTTCTTGCCATCTACATCATAAACTTCTATTTCATGTGATATAATCGGAAAATTAGTAAATATTAACTTTTCCATTAAATACATCTGTGTATCTTCATTCAGTCCGATTGGTAAATACTCTGAATACTTAAATGGAGTTATTACATCGCAATCTTCATAATCTATTTCAAAATATTTTTCTGGAAATAAAGAATCCATTTGTTGTATCTCATTACATTTTACTAAACAACATTCTAAAATTTTAGGGTATAAAATTTCAGCTGGATGATCATTACTTCCCAAATAAGGAATATATACTGCTTTTCGAGATAAAATAGATTCTTTAATTTTTTGTGCTTCATCTCTATCTATTTTTACATAAATATCCCATTCTGGGTTTTCCAGCCATTGCTGTTTTATAACTAAGTTTCCTCCTTTTTCTGTCGAAGCATATCCCACGGAATTATTAAATACCTGTATCTTTTTATTAATATATCCTTTTGTATTCTCTTTTGGGACAATCGCTACCCCTATATCAGCAAGTTTACGATAAAACTCAGGATATGGATGTTTATCATTTTTTTTCCATTGACTATATCCGCCGTATCCCAGAATAGCACCGAATATTCCAAGCAAAACCACTTTATGTATATTACCATATGTAAAATAATAATAAGTATTCACTTCTGGCATTTTGAAAAAGGCAGTTTTTCCTTTTAAGGTAAATTTTAATACCTCCATATTATAATACCTCTTTCTTCGTAATGATATTATAATATTTTATATTTTCAACTCCTTGATCTCTAATTTTTGTCGTATATGGATTATAATAAATTTCAATACATTTAATCCATTCTTTACTTTCATTAAATAATTGTGGGGCATTAATTTGAATCACATTATACGTAATTCCATTTTCTGTTACTCCATCTTTTTCAAACTCAATATATTCCGACAATGTTGGTAAATAAAAATCTTCTTCTGTCTCTATAAATAATGCAAATTCATTTTCACATCCTACTTTAGAATTTGTAGCAAACGAAGTAGCTGCTGTAATTGCAGTCTGTTTAAAAATCTCATAATCTTCCTCTGTATATCCATCGGTTACACCTAATTCTTCAAATTCTTTATAGGCTAATGAATTAATCGTAAATGGATAAAAATAATGTGCCTCGTTACTTACGATTTTAGTTCCAAGCGTAGAATTTTTTGCTTCCTCTTCCTGCTTTTCTCCGTCTTGAGATTTTTTTGCTTTTTTCTCATTTTTTTGAACATCTTTTGGATCTCGAAATGGAGACAAAATCGATTGTTCTTCTGGAGTAGTATCTTTATATTTATTAAATCCCTGCCCAATTTGAACCGCTCCAGTAATCGAAATATTGCTTCCTTCTTCTGCAAACGTCGCTCCAAAATTTTTTACATCAATTGCTGAAAATAAGTTTTTTAAAATTTCTTCTGAGTCCTTACATTTCTTTAAATCTTGTACTCCATAAATTTGTTCATAACGCTCTTTTAACGTTTTAGGAATCAATGTCACTTCACCTTTTTTATCCGACAATTTCATAGATTTAATATAAAGTACTTTCTTTCCCTGGTTTTCCCACATTTTTTTCATTGGATATTTAAAAGCTTTATCGCTTCCAAATGTTGTACCATCTGATGTTGTCTTTGGGAAACCTGAAAAATCAGCATTCCAATTTGCCATAATCGATGAAATTCCTAGTACGCCATAAACTCGTTTCTTCATTCCCATTTAGTCTTCCTCCTCTTTTTTATATATTACATTTGACGCCGTTGCGCCCGCTATAATCATCTCTTTATTTACTTTTCCATTTGGACGATATAACATCAAATGACTAAATAGCGATTTGACTCTCCAGTCCGTGTATGATATATCATAAGAATATTTTTGAAACAATGTACGTAATTGCTCTTTAATAACTTGATCATTTCCAGCACTTAAGTATATGTTGATAAAGGACATTGGTTTTTTAGCAGAACGGCTTTTTCCAATGAGGAAAGAAGCCATTTGTCCCACTCCAAAATAATATTCTTCATCATTTTTAAAATCCCAATCTTGTTCTTTCATGTAGCGAAACATATTTTTTTCAATCTCATTCATAAGTATCTCCTTCTTTTGATTAGAGTTAAAATAATCTTCCAGTGACCACTTTAAATTTAACTGGTGCTTTGTTTTCGTCCAGTTTCCTTTTTTAAATGAATTTTTTATCAGTTCCCAGGCACTTGCAATTAAAACGGTACTTATATCCATATCTGTATTTTTATAAAACCATGCAAATAAACGTTCTCTGACTTCTACAATTTCTCGAAATACTATAGGGTCATTCTTTGGTATATCCTTCGGTTCTGTGAAATAGTTTGCCATTAATCCTTTATTGAAAAATACTTCATTTATAAGGTTTTCCAAGTCCTTCCTTTTTGTAATACTTCCATAATTCTGACTTTCTTTGACTTCCAATATTTGTTTATAAAGGAATGCTGGTCTTAAATTCGGATTATAATAAACTACCACATCTACATTTTGTATTTCTACTTCTTTTCCTTTTTTTATCCTTATATAGTAACCATAAAATCCAGAACCTGGAT
>CALXJM010000048.1 GCA_944388625.1 uncultured Clostridia bacterium | reverse complement strand
AATTGATAATATAAAAATAACTATTAACTCATATAGTTACACAATTATAACAGTACATACTATTCATTAAATTACAAGTTATGTAGATAAGTTTAAATAAAAATTAAAGTGTCTCGTTATTAGATATATAATTTATAAAAATTAAAAGGAATGGAGTGATATTGAATGAATAAAAAGAAAAATGAAATTACAATTCGTTCCAGTGCCGCAGAATATTTGACTTATGTAGCAGCAGTAGGAGATGATAAAGACTCTATAGAAGTCAGATATGAAGATGAAAATATATGGTTAACTCAAAAAATGCTTGCGACAGTTTATGGAGTTGATGTAAGAACAATTAATTATCACATTAAAAAAATATATGCAGATAATGAATTGGAAGAGAATTCAACTATCCGAAATTTTGAGATAGTTCAAAAAGAAGGTAACAGAGAGGTTTCAAGAAAAGTTACACATTATAATCTTCAAATGATAATTGCAATTGGATTTAAAGTTGATAATGAAAGAGCAGTACAATTTAGAAAATGGGCAAATCAAATTGTAAAAGACTATACCATAAAAGGTTGGGTAATGGATGATGAACGTCTGAAAAACGGAGGTTCCATCCTAACAGAAAAATATTTTGAAGAGCAATTAGAACGCATAAGAGAAATAAGAATGTCAGAAAGAAAATTTTATCAAAAAATTACTGATATTTATGCAACTTCAATTGATTATGATAAAACAGCAAAAGCTACAATTAGATTTTTTACATCAGTTCAAAACAAATTACATTATGCAGTTTCTGGAAATACAGCTGCCGAAATAATTTATAATAGAGCAGATAGTACTAAAGAACACATGGGGTTAACTTCTTGGGAAGGAGCTCCTAACAGCAAAATACATAAATATGATGTTATTGTTGCCAAAAACTATTTATCTGAAAAAGAAATAGGGCAACTAGAAAGAATGGTATCTGCATATTTGGATTTAGCAGAAATGCAAGCTATGAGACATATTCCAATGACAATGGCAGATTGGGAAGAAAGATTAAATGGATTTTTAAAATTATGGGATCATGAAATTTTAAAAGACAATGGAAAAATTTCAGCAGAGATGGCAAAAATTCATGCTGAAACAGAGTTTGAAAAATACAGAGTAATACAGGACAGAATTTATATATCGGATTTTGACGAACTTTTGTTGAATACCAAGAAATTAAACAAAAGAGAAAATAAACAATAGGAGGTTATATATTATAACCACAAAAACGGACAAACCTTTATATATAAAGGAAACCTTTAGATTTTAAAATAGACTAAAAACTTGAATTTTTAAACCAAAAATGACTCTGAATGCAGTTATAACAAGAACTTTAAGGAGTAATGTCAGGGTACGCAAATTTTGACAGTTAAATAGGAAAAGTTCAGAGGAGATTAGATATTATAACCGCATAAAGAAGGATAAAGAGGAAAGTATGAAGAAAATAGAAGAAATAGAAAAGAATGCCCTTAAAAGAAAATAGCTAGAAATGAATAACATAGGAAATGAGAAATGTACTGAAGCAAAAAATGTCCAATTTTTTGGCTTCTGCACATTTAATAGGAATAATATTATTAGTACTATATATTTCAAAAATGAAAAAAATAAATAATTTATATAAAAAAAGTTGAGAGATAAAAAAATGTATAAAACTATACTTTTATGACATTTTATGATATAAATTATATAGGGTGAAGATAAAAATGAAGGTTATTTATGTAATAACTTTTTTGATTATATACTTAGAAATGATATTTAAAATAGCTGTTATAAAATCAGTAGAAATTGCGGATATAGTTTTAACATTGATTTTTACCATACCAATTATTATATTGTTAAATTTAATATGCAATATATTTAAAGAAAAAATTTCAAAAGCAATTCTAATTATTAGTACCATAATATTAATGTTATATTTTATGATACAAACAGTTTTTTATAATTTGTTTAGCGTACCTTTTTCTTTTATGACTCTTGGGTTAGCCGGAAATGCATTAGATTTTACAGAAATTATAAAAGATGCAATTATACAAAATTTAGTTGTTTTGGTTCTACTAGTTATACCGTTAATACTAATAATTTGTATGCGTAAAAAAATAAAATTTGATAGATATAATGGAAAACAAATTATAATGTGGTTATTAGGTATTATTGTAATATTAATAATTCTTTTTGGTGTAATTCAAATAGACAGAGATGGGGTTTATTCATCATATAATTTATTTTTTAACACAAATGCACAAGAAAAAAATATTGAAAAATTTGGATTAATCAATTCAACCATAATTGATTTAGTTAGAACTATTTGTGGATTTGAAGAAAAAGCAGTTTTAGAGGTCAATAATGAAGTAGAAGAACCTAAACCAGAGGAAAGCAACGAACCAGAAGTTATTGTGCCAACTTACAATGAGCTAGATTTAGACTTTGATACATTGATTAATCAAACAACAGATGAAGGGTTGAAAAATGTATATCAATATATAGCATCTGTTCAACCTACAAATAAAAATGATTATACAGGATACTTTAAAGATAAGAATTTAATTTTTATTTTGGCAGAAGGATTTAATAGTATTGCTGTAGATCCAACATTAACTCCAACATTATATAAGCTTGCAAATTCAGGATTTGTTTTTAATAATTTTTATTCACCAGTATTTTTAAGTACAACAGGAGGAGAATTCCAAGCTACAACAGGTCTGATTCCAACTCAAAACATTCTAAGCTTATGGAAGAAAAATAAACCAGAAATAGTATATGCACTAGGAAATAGTTTTAAAAAGTATGGATATACCGCACAAGCGTACCATGATTGGACATACACTTATTATTCAAGACAAGAAACCATGAAAACACTAGGTTTTGATTCATATATGGGAATTGGAAACGGATTAGAAAAATTAATGAATGATAGATGGCTTCCTCGTGATGTTGATATGATAAATGTTACTACAGATTTTTATACATCAGAGAATAAATTTGTTACATATTATATTACTGTAAGTGGACACGCACCATATAATTTTGGTTCTGGAAATTCTACTGCTACTAGATATAAAGAATATGTCCAAGATTTACCATATAGTACAGATATTAAAGCATATTTAGCATCTCAAATGGAATTAGATAGAGCCGTGGAGTTACTTATTAATAAATTAGAAGAAAAAGGAATTTTAGAAAACACAGTAATTGCTCTAGTTGGTGATCATTATCCATATACAATATCAGTAGATAATATTAATCAAATTAGTACATATACAAGAGACTCAATAGTTGAAGTTAATAAAAGTAATTTTATTCTTTGGAACAGTGAAATGAAAGAACCAATTAAAGTTGATAAAGTAGGAAGTCAAATTGATGTTTTACCTACTCTGCTTAATTTATTCGGAATAGAATTTGACTCTAGATTAATAATAGGACAAGATATTTTGAGTGACAACCCAGGAATTGCTATTTTTTCAAACAGAAGTTGGGTAAGCGACTATGGAACGTATTTCGCTGCTACAAAACAATTTGTTCCTAAAGAAAATAAAACAATTGATGAAGACTATGTAAGTAATATGAACAAAAGTGTAGCAAATAAATTTACTATGAGTCAATCATTTTTAAAATATGATATTTATAAAATTATAAATTCTTATGGAGGATGAAAACATGATTCAAAATTATAAAATAATAACACTTTGTGGTTCTACTAGATTTAAAGATGAATTTATGAAAGCACAAAAAGATTTAACTTTAAAAGGCAATATTGTAATATCTGTAGGACTATTTGGACATGCTGGTGATGAGGAAGTATGGGAAGATATGGACGAAGGAACACTAACAAAAACAAAAGAAATGTTAGATGATATGCATAAAAGAAAAATTGATATGTCAGACGAAATATTTGTAATTAATGTTGATGGATACATCGGAGAAAGCACAAAATCTGAGATTGAATATGCACAGAAACATAATAAGAAAGTAAATTATTTAGAACCAATCATAAATTAAATCAGAAAAACTGTAAAACAAAAGTGCAGTGAAGACTAACAGTGTTTGACAACAAACTCATTAGTAAAGAACTAACTAGAAAGGTCGTTAACATAAAACAAGCAGGAGTCTCTTATGAAAGAAAAAATTAAAAACCCAAAATATTTGTACATTATAGTAAGCATTTGTTTAGCTATTCCATCAATAATATATTTAATAAAAAACAAATCTATTATGCAATTTAACGAATGGTTTACATTTTTTTTTAAGGTACCGCTAAATTCTAGAGAAGCTATCACTAATATGATTTGCTTTCGGAATTATTTTGATTTCTTTATTTTTAATATACACTATTTTGCTAAAAAAGCATAAAACATTATTTGCAGAAAAAAAGAAGATGTTTGTGTTTATAGGAATCATTTCGCTTTTATTTGCTATAACACTTCCATTCACTACATCAGATATTTTTTATTATATGGGAACAGGCTGGCTAGAGGCCCACTATTCTGAAAATCCATACTATACTTCTGTAAAAGACATAAAAGAAATAAATCCAGAAGATGAGTTACTAAATCGTACAGGAGTGTGGGAAGGGCAAACGGTAGTATATGGGCCATTATGGGCATTTATTTGCAATGTTTTATCAAGTTTCTCTTTTGGAAATGTCACTTTAGGACTATATGTATATAAATTAGCAGCAGTACTAATTCATTTAGGAACAGCAATTCTCATCTACAAAATTACGAGAAATAGCTTATTTCCACTTATGTATGGATTAAATCCATTTATTTTATTTGAAGGAATAACTAATGTACATAATGATTTATACTTAGTATTTTTTACAGTGTTAGCACTTTACTTTCTGCTCAACAAGAAAAATATATTTGGCACTATTTTAGCATTAGCATTAGCAACAACTATTAAATATGTTTCTATTTTGCTATTGCCTTTTGTGCTTATTTATTATTTTAGAGAAAAAACAATAGGAAAAAGAATTGGATTTTGTATTCTGTGTGGAGGAATTTTTCTAGCTATCATTTTAGGAATTTATGCATTTTATTTACAAGACATTCAAATTTTTCTAGCAATGTTTTTACAGCAATCAAAATTGCGAGAATCTATTATCTTTTTACTATTTATGCTAGCTCAAAAATATCCTACTATTTTTACAATACAAATTTTTAATATTGTAAAGTACTTATTATTTATACTTTTTGCATGTTTTTACGTTATTACAATTGTCAAGTTATTATTCAAAAAGAAAATAATTTGGCCACAAACAGTAAGAAAATATCATAAAGTATTGCTTTTGTTTTTATTTACAGTTATTACAAACTTATGCCCATGGTATCTTATGTGGTTATATCCATGTATAATGTGGTTAAAAGGAAAAAGTATAAAAATTATTTTATACTTGTCTTTTGCATATGAATTTTGCACTTTATACAATTTTGGTATGCACAGTGAAAGCTATAAAATTGGAATATTATATATTCCAACTATGATAATAATAGTATACGCACTATCATATAAGAAAAAAGATAGAGCAGAAAGATACTTAAATTAATAAAAGAATATTATAAATAAAATAACGAAACTAGGAGGAAAGATAACTTGGAAAAATTAGTCGTAATTGATGGAAACAGTATATTAAATAGAGCATTTTATGGAATTATGGGAAATAAAATGCTTATGACAGCAGATGGAACATACACAAATGCAATTTATGGCTTTTTGAGTATTCTATTTAAAATAACAGAAGACGTAAAACCAGAATATTTGGCAGTAGCTTTTGACTTGAAATCCCCTACATATAGGCATAAACTTTATGATGGATATAAAGCAACTAGAAAAGGAATGCCTGAAGAGCTTGCAGAGCAAATGCCAATTTTAAAAGAAATATTAAAAGCTATGAATATAACCATTATAGAAAAAGCAGGTTATGAAGCAGATGATATATTGGGAACTTTAGCACGAGAAGCCTCGGAGAAAGGATTACAAGTTATATTACTTACAGGAGATAGAGACTCTTTTCAACTTGCTAGTGATAGTGTAACTATTAGAATACCAAGAACAAAACTTGGGAAAACAGAAGAAGAAGATTTTGATAGAAAAAAAGTACTTGAAGTATATGGAGTAGAGCCGCAAAAACTAATTGAAGTAAAAGGACTAGCTGGAGACACTTCAGACAATATTCCTGGTGTAGCTGGAATAGGAGAAAAGACCGCATTAATCTTAATTAAAGAATATAATTCTATAGAAGAATTGTATCAGAAAATAGAAGAAAATAGTGACAATATTAAAGGAAAAACAAGAGAAAAACTGATAGCAAATAAAGATATGGCACTTCTTTCAAAAACATTAGGAACTATTGACACACATGCTCCAATTGAAATAAATTTAGAAGATATTAAAACAAAAGAATGGAATACAGAAAGAGTTACAGAACTTTTTAAAAGATTAAGATTTAATCGATTTTTAGAAAGGTTTTCTTTAACATCTGAAAAGAAGTCTTCTATAGATAATGTATGTATAGAAAAAATAGAAAACAAGACAAAAATAGAAGAAATAAAAAATAAAATACATGAGACTAAAGAATTCTACTATTACTTATCTACGCAAAGAACAGATAAAAGTGAAATTATTCAAGAAAAAATTTCTGCTATTAGTATTTATGATGAAAAAGAAAAAAAGGTTTATTATACGCATAATATAGAAGAATGGAAAGATATTATAGAATCAGAAGAAATAAAAAAGTGTAGTTCAAAATTAAAAAAACAGTACATTTTATTTAAGCAGATAGAAATGGAGCCAAGAAATTTAATGTTTGATGTAGAAATAGCAGGATATATATTAAACGCTACTTCTGGCAAATATAAAATAGAAGAATTAGCTTTAGATTACTTGGACATAGATATAATAGATTATTTGCAAAAGAATGGAAAAAAGAGCGAAAACCAAATTAATTTATTTGTAAAAACAGAAGAAGAAGAAAGCTTAACAGATGGAATTTATGCCTATGCCATTTATTGCTTAAAACAAAAGTTGGAGAAAGAACTTAGTAAAACAAAACAATTAAAACTTTTCGAAACAATTGAAATGCCACTTGTAGAAGTATTAGCAAACATGCAATACACTGGTATTTACGTAAATAAAGAAGAACTATTAGAATTTGGGAAAAGTCTGCAAGAAAATATATCAATGCTCACAAAAGAAATTTATACATTAGCAGGATCGGAATTTAATATTAATTCACCAAAACAATTAGGAGAAATCTTGTTTGAAAAATTGGAACTGCCAATTTATAAAAAAACCAAAAGCGGTTATTCTACTGATGTAGAGGTACTAGAAAAGTTAAAAAAAGAACATCCA
>CALXJM010000047.1 GCA_944388625.1 uncultured Clostridia bacterium | reverse complement strand
ACCAAAATTATACCAATAATAGCAAATACCATTTTAGATTGAGTTAGTATAATAGTTATACTAGCTACAATAATATAGATTCCATATGCAATCTTCCAACTTTTGCATTTGCTATTACTGTAACAAGCTATGGCTAAAGAAGTTGTTAATGATAAATAAGCAGCTAATGTATTTGCATATCCAAAAGTAGATATCATACGAACATCTTCTATTTTAACTGCATTAATCAAATTTAAAAATGGTTCAGCAATATTAAATGTCATTTTATCTATTCCAAATAAAATTGGTATTACTGAAGCACATATAAGCCATTTTATAAATAATTCAAGTTTTTTATTATCAATTATAATATTTCTTATTAATATGTAAAATCCATATACAGACCAATATTTTAATATAAAATTAATAGTTCCTTCTAATGACACATAAGTATTAGCTATATACGGAATTATTATAGAAAACATAAATATTAAAACTGCAATATCAATTTTGCTTTTTATAATTAAATTAGTTTCTTTCCTTGCTTTTTTTATTACTAAATAAATAAAAGCAAATATGCTTACTGCTACTTGAATTACCCAAATTGGATCTTTAATATTAGACCCAATAAATAAATTTAGTAATAAAATTGTTGTAATAATTACAATAAACCCTATTTTATCAAGTATATTTGTTTTCATTTGTTCTCCTATTTTAAATATATTTTATTGTTTTTAATAGAATTTGCAAATCCAATTTTATATTATAATTTTGTACATAAAATAGTTCCATTTGCATTCTTTCTTCGTAATTTTTTGCCTTTTCTCTATTAACCTGCCAATACCCTGTAAGCCCTGGTCGAATTTTTAAAAGTTCTGATTTATTTTCTCCATATTTTTCTAATTCATCCTCTAAAATTGGTCTTGGTCCAACAAAACTCAAGTCTCCTTTTAGTATATTATATAATTGTGGTAATTCATCCAAATTTCTTTTTCTTAATATATTTCCAAATTTTGTTATTCTGGGATCATTTTCTATTTTATAATTGCATTTATATTCTTCAAGTTGAAGTGATGATAGCATTTTCAAAGTATCTGCATTTTGTATCATTGTTCTGAATTTATACAATGTAAACTTTCTACCATTTTTCCCCATTCTTTCTTGCTTATATAAAACTTTACCTTTAGATGTTATTTTTATAATAATAGATATGCAAACAAGCAGAGGTATGCATAAAACAAATGCAATAATGGAAAAAATTATATCTCCTCCTCTTTTTATTAGTTCATACATTTTTGCCTCCATTTTTAATCCATTTGTTACTATCTTATTTACTGTAATCATAACATACAACACATATAAATTCAACATAAATCACTACATTAATAAGTATCCTCCAGCTTAGCTGGAGGATACTTATTAATGTACCTTATATTTTGTAATTGTAATTAATTGTAGCACTTGTTAAATCATCATTATCTAATCCAATTACAATGTTATCCCATTCTTCTTCACTTCCTTCATAATTTACAGTTGTTAATAAATCACAATGATAAAACGCACCACGTTCTATGTTAGTTACACTTTTGGGAATTGTTATTGTTGTTAGACTTTCGCAGTTATAAAAAGCTTCGTATCCTATACTAAGTACTCCATCTGGTATTACCACATTGTCTAATTTAATGCAATAACTAAAAGCATTGGCAGGTATTTTTGTTACATT
The DNA here is from genome assembly GCA_944388625.1 of uncultured Clostridia bacterium. Taxonomy (GTDB): domain Bacteria; phylum Bacillota; class Clostridia; order TANB77; family CAG-508; genus CALXJM01. The sequence goes on along the minus strand of CALXJM010000047.1, from coordinate 5,773 downwards.
ACTTGGTATTGTTATTTCCTCTATGTTTTCACATGTTGAAAACATGCCACCAGGAATAGTTGTTAAATCTTTTGGAAGCACAACCTTTTCTAATAATAAATTATAGCCAAGATCGCTATTAACTGCGCCAAAAACTTCTTTTACAGTGTTAGGATAGATTATTGTATTTACATTAGGGAAAGCTCGTGCTGTAATTTTACTACTATATATTCTTAAATCAACTGAAGTTATTTTATATAGCTCTCCTTCTAATTCCACTTGGTAAGGTATTACAAGAATATCTGAAATAATTTCTCCTTCATAATTTATTCCGTAATTAGTATCTATTGCAATTTCACTGTTACCTACAATGAAAGGATCGTACATGTCTTTATTGCAGTATTTAGGATTTATCCTTACTATTTTTGCTTCTTTTTCTGGAAGGCTATTAGTTGCTAATGATGCTGTTGTTCCTTCATTTATAATTACATATTCGAACAAATCTGTTGGTGCTATTTTGCCTTCTAATCCTGGTTCGCTATATATTCCCCCATAGCTTCCATTATTTTCACTTACGTCTCCTTCTTCTATGTCTATTACAAATTCATATCCTTTATGCTCTACTTTCCACAATTCTTCTCCTTTTTCTATTATTGTTGCTCCTATGTCGTTTAATCCTTGTTCTAGTTTTGCTGTGTCAGTGTATCCTTTATTGTCTAAGCTTTGGTATGTTACTAATATTATATCTTCTCTAGCTGATTCTTTGTTATGCTCTGTTTCTGCGTTTTGAGCTTGTCTAATTATTCCTCTTCTTCCTGCTAGTGTGCTTAATGTTATTCCTGCTAGTATTAATAGTACTATAATTGTTATTACTAGTGCTATCAACGTTATTCCTTTTGCATTTTTTAATCTTTTCATTTTTTCCTCCTCTTATTTTATTATAGTAATTCCTTCGAAGGGCGGGAGAGCAATGTTCTCCCCTACATTTACTCTGCATAATATTGTTTGTTTCTAACATTAATTATTCTCAATTCTGTAGGGGCGAACAGTGTTCGCCCGTTAGCATTGTTGCTGTTATTTTTATTTTATTTCAGCTATTTCTTCGAAGAGCTGGCGGACACTGTCCGCCCCTACATGTGTTGTGCTTATTTTAAAAAACGCAAAAAACCTAACCATCTCTTATATAATTAGTTTTTGCTAACTTTAAGATGGTTAGGTTTTTACTATTTATTTCTTTTTTAATATTTACCTGTGTGTGTGTTACATCCCCAACGGTTTGCGCCTTCATCCTTTTTTTCTCCTTCGTTTTTTCTTTTTATATTTATATATTAGCATATTAGTTTATTCTTTAGCAAGTGTTTTAATATTTTTATTTGAAGTTTTATATGTTAAATCATTTATTATTATTATTAATATTTTTTAACTTTTTACCCTATTTAAATATTACTCTGTTTTTGTCTATCCCAGCATTTTCAAAATCTTCAAATGTTAATTTTGAACCAGCTTCTACGGTTATAGTTAAATTAGGGCATTTGTCAAAAACACGATCTTTAATTTCAGTAATGCTATTTGGTAAAATTATAGTTTCCACTACTTCGCTTTCACTTATTGCGCTCCATGCCCCTCCGCCTTTTAATGTTTTAACTGTATTTGGATATACAATCGTTTTAACCTTTGGAAAAGAAGCTCCAAATTGATCAGAGCTTTTGCGTGTAAATGCTAGTCCAACTTCTGTTATTTTATATAATTCTCCATTAATTTCTACTTGATATGGTATTACTAATATATCAGATATAGTATTACCATTATATATAATAGAATAGTTTGTGTCATTATAGATTGTGTATCCAGTCTCTGGATCCATACCCCTTCCATTGCAATATTCAGGCTTTATCCTTACTATTCTTGCTTCTTTTTCTGGAAGGCTATTAGTTGCTAATGATGCTGTTGTTCCTTCATCAATAATTTCATATACAAATAAATCTTCAGGTGCTATTTTGCCTTCTAAGCCTGGTTCACTATATATTCCCCCATAGCTTCCTGTGCTTTCATTTGCTTCTGTTACATCTGCTGTTTCTATATCTATTTCAAATTCGTATCCATTTTGTTCTACTGTCCATTTGTTTTCTGTTTTGTTTTTTATTGTTGCTCCTATATCATTTAATCCTTGTTCTAGTTTTGCTGTGTCTGTATTTCCTTTGTTGTCTAAGCTTTGGTATGTTACCAAGGTTATGTCTTCTAAGGCACTAGCTTTTGTGTGTTCTTTTTCTGCGTTTTGTGCTTGATTTATTATGCCTCTTCTTCCTGCTAGTGTGCTTAGTGTTATTCCTGCCAGTATTAATAGCACTATTATTGTTATTATTAGTGCTATTAGGGTTATTCCTTTTGCATTTCTTGTTTTTTTCATTGGTTTCCTCCTCTTATTTTATTTCAGCAATTTCTTCGCTTTTTACATCCATTCTTTTTTATAATCTTTTATTCCTTTTCTCATAATTCTAAATGCATTATATCTTGACATATTTTTGCGAAAAAATTTATATTTTCTTATTACAAATTGCAAACATAATAACACTGCTAAATATTTAGAAACAGCTTTATAATATGCACCTTTATCTTTAAAAAATTTCTCATCATATCCTCTAAACCATGTTGAGTTTTTCTGCTCTATTTTCCCTATTTTTATTGGAATAGAGTATACTTTTAATCCTTTTTTTAGGCAATCTAGTAAAAATAGAACATCTTCTCCTGAGCTATAAGTTGCTCCTCCACCAAATAATAATGAAAAGTGAATGTTAGCTAATCTTACTTTTTTTAGTCTAACTGCAACTCTTACACTTCCATATTTTAATGAAGTATATTTGTGTAATCTTTTTTTCTTTTTTATTTGGTATTCTGGTCTTTCTGAATTCCCACTATCAACATTAAATACTAAAACATCTGCCTTAGGATTTTCATAAAAAGCTTTTTCTATTATTTGGTCATAATTTTCTTCATATACAATGTCATCATCTGCAAACAAACAAATTTCTCCGCTTGCTCTATCTAATGCTGTATTTCTACTTAGCCCGACTCCTTTTTCTTTAAAGGAATAAATTTTCACTTTTCTTTTATTATACAAAATTTCTTCTACATTATTTGTGTTACATTGATTAATAATAATTGCATCTGTTTTCAATTTCATATTTTCTAGTAGTTTATAATCTGTTTGGTTCATAACTGATAATAGAACTTGTATTTTTGTATTTTCTTCTATTTTCACTATAATAACTCCTTGCTCTAGTTTATTCTTTTTCGTATTGCATTTAAAATATAGTGATTAAAGTAATATATAGATGGTATAAATTTTAAATTCTCTTGTTTTCTATATAATTGCCATGTATGTTTTAAGTTTTTAAATTTATTGCTAGATAGGCTTTTTATTCCTACTCTATGATATGTAAGTGCTTTATTTATTCCATAAGCAAATTCGTGTTTTTTTAATAATTTCCACCATGTTGCCATATCTTCACTTTTTATATTTGGCATGTATAATTCATTTTTATTTATATTTTTTGTGTCTATCATTACTGTACTAGTTAAAATAATTGTATTTTTTAATGCTTGCTTATAATTTTGTTTTGCTGGAACATGCACTTCTTTTGTTTTTTGCTTCTTTAAATAGTAAAATCCTGTATAACAAAATGAAATTTTGTTTTCTTGCATAAAGTGTATTTGCTTTTCTAATTTTTCTTTAGCCCAAAAATCATCTACATCTAAAAAAGCAATATATCTGCCAGTGGCATTCTTTATTCCTATATTTCTCGCTTTAGCTACTCCATTATTTTTAGGAAGCAAAATTAATTTATCTTGTTCGTTTAGCTCTTTCTTTGCTATTTTTAAAGAATTGTCAGTTGAAGCATCATCAATGCAAATAATTTCTATGTTATCGTAAGATTGTTTTCGTACACTATCAATAGCTTGTTTTATATATTTTTCTGCATTGTACATTGGTATAATAACACTTACTTTATCGCTTTGTTTGGAAGTTTTTCCTTGCATTTTAAATTCATTCCTTATTACTTTACTTACTGTAATCATAGCATATATACTATTGAATTTCAACAATATATATATCAAAAAGAATTCTGCTAAATTTGCAGATTTCTTTGAAGAGCGTGAGAACATTATTTTCTCATACATATTCTCTATGGTTTTATTATTGTTACATATTATAATTATAATTATAATTAATTGTAGCATTGGTCAATGTAGAATTATAGCTTCCAATTGTTATTGCATTCCATTCTTCTTCCGTTCCTTCATAATTTACAGTTGTTAGTGCGTCACAAAGTTGGAATGCTCTTTCGCTTATACTAGTTACAGTTTTTGGAATTGTTATCTCTTCTAATGTCTCGCAACCAGAAAAAGCACCATCACCTATACTTTTTACACCGTTTGGAATTATTATTGTTTTTAGTGCTTCACAATATGTAAACGCATATTTTTCTATACTTTCCACATTATTTGGAAGGGTTATTTCTTCTAAACTTATACAACTATTACAAATAAATTGGGGAATAGATGTAATATTCGATGGTAGTACAAGTTTTTTTAATGTAGAATTACCATGTTCTTCATGATCTCCCTGTCCCGTTCCAAAAATCTCTGTAACAGTATTAGGGTAAATTATTGTATTTACGAACGGAAATTGCTGTCCATCATGATAGCTATTACTATATATTCTTAAATCAACTGAAGTTATTTTATATAATTCTCCATCAATTTCTACTTGATATGGTATTACAAGTATATCCGAAATAATTTCTCCTTCATAATTAATTCCATAATTAGTATCTGTACCTTCGTAAGCACCATACATTCCGTTTATTGCAGTATTTTGGTTTTATTCTTGTTATTTTTGCTTCTTTTTCTGGAAGTTCTAATGCAAATAATGAAGCTGTTGCACCGGTATCTATAATTTCATAATCAAATAAATCTGTTGGAGCTATTTTTCCTTCTAATCCTGGTTCACTATAAATTCCTCCATAGCTTCCAGGAATTTGGTTTACATCGCCTTCTTCTATGTCTATTTCAAATTCATAGCCATTTAGTTTTACTGTCCACATTTCTTCCCCTTTTTGTGTTATCGTTGCTCCTATGTCATTTAATCCTTGTTCTAGTTTTGCTGTGTCTGTGTATCCTTTATTGTCTAAGCTTTGGTATGTTACTATTGTTATGTCTTCTAGTGCAGTTGCCTTTGTATGCTCTTTTTCTGCATTTTGGGCTTGATTTATTATTCCTCTTCTTCCTGCTAATGTGCTTAGGGTTATTGCTGCTAGTATTAATAATACTATTATTGTGATTACTAGCGCTATTAGGGTTATTCCTTTTGCATTTTTTATTCTTTTCATTGGTTTCCTCCTTTTATTTTTTGTTTTTATTATTTGATTTTTGTGTTAGTAATGCCTACGAAGTGGCGGACGAACGATGTTCGCCCCTACAGGTGTTCTACGGTTTTGCTAAGTTATTTGCAATTATTTCCCCTTAGAAATAATGCTGTTATTTCGGCTTGTATGTATTTGTATCAGTAATGCCTCCGAAGTATCGGGCGAACAATGTTCGCCCCTACAGGTGCTCTACTGGTTTTGCCATATAAGATGTATATGTAGAAAAACTATTTTTCTTATTCTATCATTTATGCATTTTTCTTTCAACTATTTTGTTATATTTTATTATTAATTTTTGTAGGTTTGTCAAACATATGTCACACTTTATTGATAAATATATAGTTTGAAATACCTAATATGACTACTCT
>CALXJM010000046.1 GCA_944388625.1 uncultured Clostridia bacterium | reverse complement strand
TTTAATTGAAAAGGATAAGAACAACACTTTAATACTTCCGTATCATAATTTGATTCTAAGAGCATAAAAGAACTTTGCTCTAGACATTTCATAATACTTGGAGTAACATGACCTAAGTCAGTAGCCACACTTATTTTTGTTCCATCACAAGCAATATTAAATCCGCAAGGGCAAGCAGCATCATGAGGGGTACGAAAAGGAAAAACAGACAAATCTCCAACAGAAAAAGTTTCTTCTGGAATAAAGAATTTCTGATTTTCTATAGCAATTTTTTGTTTTTGGGATGGTAATACATTCCAAGTCTTTTCATTAGCATACACCGGAATATTATATTTTTTTGATAAAATCCCCAAACTTTTTGAATGATCTGTATGTTCATGAGTAACTAAAACAGCTGAAATTTTACGAATATCAACATCAATACTTAAAAGTGCTTGTTCTATTTTTTTTAAACTAACACCTGCATCAATTAAAATGTGTGTATTTAGTCCACACACATAAAGACAGTTTCCTTCACTACTACTATATAAACTACAAAAATGTAACATAAATTTTTTCCTTTGCATATTTTAAAAGTTAAAATGAAATTCTTTCTATTTTTGCGCCAACACTTCTGAACTTTTCTTCTATATTTTCATAACCACGATCAATGTATTCTAAGTTAAATACTTCTGTAGTTCCTTCGGCAACAATACCAGCTAAAATTAAAGCTGCACCTGCTCTTAAATCTGAAGCATATACACGAGAACCAAAAAGTCGTTCAACACCTTCAAAAACAGCTGATTTACCTTGAGAAGTAATTTTAGCCCCCATTTTGTTCAATTCTTCAGTATATTGGAAGCGTGATTCAAAAATACTTTCATTAATAATACTTGTACCATTTGCTAAAGCTAAAATGACACCCATCTGAGCTTGTAAATCCGTAGGAAAGCCCGGATAAGGGAGTGTTTTAATATTAGCTTTAGATGGTCTTTTATCGCACCAAACTCTAAGCTTATCACCATTTGAATCTACTTGTCCACCAACCTCAATTATCTTAGCGATAACAGATTCAAGATGTTTTGTAATACAGTTTTTTATTATTAAATCTCCTTTGGAAGCAACAGCAGCTAACATAAAAGTACCTGCTTCGATTTGATCTGGAACAATAGAATAAGTTCCTGTATGATTTAAGCTTTCTACACCATTAATTTTTATAACATCTGTACCGGCACCACGAATATCTGCTCCAAGAGTATTTAGAAAATTTGCAACATCTACAATATGAGGTTCTTTAGCAGCATTATCAATAATAGTAGTTCCCTTTGCAAGAGTAGCAGCTAGCATAATATTAATAGTTGCTCCAACAGAAGCAAAATCTAAGTAAATGGAAGTTCCAACCAATTCTTTTGCAGAAGCAGTAATATTTCCTTGAGCAATTTCCACTTCTGCACCAAGAGCTTCAAATCCTTTAATATGTAAATCAATTGGCCTAGCGCCTAGCTTGCAACCGCCAGGCAATCCAACTTGAGCTTTTCCACATCTACCTAAAAGGGCACCTAATAAATAATAAGAAGCGCGAAATTTTGTTGTTATATCAAGTTCAGAAGTACGAATTATATTTCTAGTATCCAATACTATTTCATGTTCGTTATTCCAAGTTATTTTAACTCCTAATAATTCTAATATATCGCAAAATTGTTTAACATCACTAACATTTGGTAAATTGTTAATTGTGCAAATGCCATCCATAAGTAGAGCAGCAGGAAGGATTGCAACAGCAGCATTTTTTGCACCATTAATGAATACTTCTCCTTTTAGAGGAGTTCCACCAGTAATCAGTAGTTTTTCCAAATTAAGTACCTCCTAATATAAATATATTTATTATATTGTTTAATTTAAAACTAAACATGTTTTTATATGCATAAAGAGTTAAACTAAAATTTCAAAGAACTATTTAAAACTAGTACTTTGTTTATTATTAAAGTTTGTTAATTTTATATAAAATATCTATTATCATGGAAAATTGCATAGTAATTTTGCTATGCAATAATATTTGAATAATAAGAAATTTAAATACTTTATCTTTCCAAATAAAATATAACACAAAATCAAAGGATTTACAACTACTTTTTTATTTTTTTGCTGTTTGCGTATTTCCAAAATTAAATAATTCTAATATTTTAAATTTAAATTGGATACTAGAATCAGTTTCTGATATAACGGAATAGCCTTCGGAAGAAATGCTTTCTTTCATAACTTCTTTAGATTCTTCTGGAACAATACCAGAACTTACATCAACAAAACATAAAGGAGGGAATAATACACACCACCAGTTTTGTCCTTCTGCTTCACCAATTTTAATTTGTAAAGCATCATAATATCCAGCTGGAAGAGAAATATCTCCGTAGGTTTTCGTTGGAAAAGAGAAATTTCCAATTTCCAAGTTAACCGAATAATCAAATCCATTTTCAGAAATAACCTGTTCAGCAATTTGCTTAAAATCATTTAAATGAGAAGAAGCAATTTCAATAGCTTCCTCTTTTGTAGATGTAGATTGTAACAATTCATTCATATAAGAAATAATTGCGTCACGAACTAAGTATTTTAAATTCTGATCTTCAATAGAGTCGCTTGCTGCAATTACATGCAAACGAAAAAGAGAATTACTTATATCGCTGGAAAGTGTAGTTGCGTAAGAATACGCGCACACAAATGTATAAATACATAAAAGTATAAAAAATAATAAAAATATTTTCAACTTTGAAAATTTTTTCAAAAATATGTTCATAGTATTAAAAACCTCCTACTTGTTATATAAAGATATTCATACAAATTATATACTGTTAAAAATAATACTTTTTTGTTAAAAAATATCTTTTAAGAAAAGTATTAACCAAAATTCAAAAAATATTCATAATATGGATAAAAACGTCTACGGAATGTCGAAATAAGACATACGAAATAAATTGACAAACATAACAAATGATGGTAAAATTTACCAGTAGTTAAAAATAAGGGGAGATAATTGATAATGGTAAATTCAAATGAAAAATTAAAGAAAATTTGTAGCTTTTATGTAAGCGATTGGCATTTGATTACAATGCTCATTCCTTATCTTAAAGAAAAATTAGAAAAAACTAGAATAACTACTATTTTAGAAAAAAGTTTAAAAGAAAATATAGATATTTTGATGGAAAAATTAGTAATTAATTCAAACGACAAAAAGAAAATTTCTTCTATCGGATGGGAAGAAAAAACAATTCACGAGCAAGAAAAAATAGAAAATATGTTAGACAAATGTACTGATAAAGAAAATCTTGTAATTATAGTAGGAAGCAAAGAATATATAAAAACAATGAATGATATAATAGAAAAATATAGTAAAAATACTTTTGACGGAAAATTTATAACTATTATAAATTGCTTTGAAGCAACTCAATTTAATACCACGATAAAAGAAATTTTACAGGAACATAAATATATATTAAATACTTCAGGAGAAAAAAACATTTCCGATGTTTTTGAAATGTATGTATCTTGACGAAAAATATATAATGATATAAAATACAATAATGACTATGAAAGTAATAGAAAATTGTATTTATAATATTTGTAAGAGGCAATAAAGTTGCTCGAATGGAGGTTTTTATGGACGAGGAGCAAATGAAGAATATACTTATTGAAAATGGACAAGCTCATATCATTAAGTTTTATGAAAAATTAAATCAAGAGGAAAAGGACGTAGTAAGAAAACAAGTATCAAGAATTAATTTTGATATGATAAAAGAATTATATCAAAAGGTAAATACGATAAAAGAAGAAAAAAAAGATGAAATTAAGCCGATTAATTATATAGATAAAGAAAAAATAAGTACAATTGATAAAGAAAAATATGAAAAAATAGGAGAAGAAAAAATTAGAAAAGGAAAGCTGGCTGTAGTTACTATGGCTGGTGGTCAAGGGACTAGATTAGGGCACTCCGGACCAAAAGGAACTTTTATATTAGACACAGAAAAACAAAAATCACTTTTTCAAATTTTATGTGAAACATTAAAAAAAGCAAATGAAAAATATAATGTAATTATACCATGGTATATCATGACAAGTAGAGAGAATAATAAAGACACCATAGAATTTTTTAAACAAAAAGATTTTTTTGGATATCCAGAGGACTATGTTTTCTTTTTTAAGCAAGAAGAGTTACCAATGTTGGATAAACAAGGTAAGCTCTTCTTCGATGAACAAAAAAGAATAAAAGAAGCAGCTGACCGGACATGGAGGAGTATTTAAAGCTATTCTAGATAACGGTATTTTAAAAGATTTACAAAAAAAAGATATAGAGTGGATTTTTATAGCAGGAGTAGATAATTGTTTAGCAAAAATGGTAGATCCATTGCTTATAGGAATAGCGGAAGACAGTCATGTTCTAGCAGCTGGAAAATCTTTAATAAAAGCTTCTCCGGAAGAAAAAGTAGGAGTTTTTTGTAAAAAAAATGGAAGACCAAGTGTAATTGAATATACAGAAATTTCAGATGAAATGGCAAAAGAAAGAGATGAAAACGGAGAACTAGTTTATGGAGAATCTCATATTCTTTGCAATATGTTCCATAGAAAAGCTATTGAACAAATAGGAAAAGAAAAATTACAATATCATTGTGCATTTAAAAAAGCTAATTATTTAGATGAAGATGGAAATTTAATAGAAGCTAAAGAGCCAAATAGCTATAAATTTGAAAGTTTCATTTTTGATGTATTTGAACGTTTAGAAGATATGATTATTTTAAGAGTAAAAAGAGAGGAGGAATTTGCTCCAGTCAAAAATGCAACCGGAATAGATAGTCCAGAAACTGCAAGAAAGCTATACTATAATCAAGAAAACAAGCATTCATAGACATGAGAGGAGGAAAAGAAAAAATGGGATATAAAGAAATGTACAAAGAATGGTGCCAAAACCCTTTCTTTGACGAGCGAACAAAGCAAGAATTAAAACAAATTGAAAATGACGAAGAAGAAATAAAAGAGAGATTTTATAAAGAGTTAGAATTTGGAACGGCTGGATTAAGAGGAATTATGCGGAAGTGGAACTAATCGAATGAACATTTATACAGTAGGAAAAGTAACACAAGGGCTTGCAAACTTTATTTTAAAAGAAGGTAAACAAAACCAAGGTGTTGCTATTGCTTATGATTCCAGAAATCACTCAAAAGAATTTGGAGAAAGTACAGCTTTGTGTTTTAATGCAAACGGAATAAAAACATATCTATTTGAAAATTTAAGACCAACTCCAGAACTTTCTTTTGCTGTAAGAGAATTAGGATGTGTTGCAGGAATTGTTATTACGGCTAGTCACAATCCAGCTAAATATAATGGATATAAAGTATATTGGGAAGATGGAGCCCAAATTACTTCACCAAAAGACAAAGAAATTATTGATGAAGTAAAAAATGTAAAAAATTATGAAGAAATTAAAACAATTTCAAAAGAACAAGCAACAAATCAAGGACTTTTTAATTTAATTGGAGAAAATATTGATAAAAGATATTTAGAAGAAATAAAAAAACAAGTAATTCATCAAGATATAATTAAAGAAATGGGAAAAAAACTAAAAATTGTTTATACTCCATTGCATGGAACTGGAAATATTCTTGTAAGAAGGGTTTTAGCTGAATTAGGATTAGAAAATGTATGGGTAGTGCCAGAACAGGAAAAACCAGATGGAAATTTCCCAACTGTTGAGTATCCAAATCCTGAAGATGCAAAGGCATTTGAATTAGCATTAAAACTTGGAAAAGAAAAAGAAGCAGACATCATTTTAGCAACTGATCCAGATGCAGACCGTCTGGGAGTGTATGCAAAGAACTCAAAAACTGGAGAATATATGAACTTTACAGGAAATATGTCAGCTATATTAATAGCAGAATATTTGCTATCACAAAAAAAACAAAAAAATGAATTACCTGTAAATGGGGTTATTATTAAGTCAATTGTTTCTTCAACAATGGCTAATGAACTTGCAAAGGAATATAAAATAGCAATAAAAGAGGTATTAACCGGCTTTAAATATATTGGAGAACAAATAAAATTATTTGAACAAAACCATGAGCATGAATTTTTATTTGGATATGAAGAAAGCTATGGCTGCTTGATTGGAACGCATGCAAGAGATAAAGATGCTATAGTAGCCGTAACCATTCTTTGCGAAGCAGCAGCATTCTACAAAAAAAATGGTTTAACTTTATGGGATCAAATGATAAAAATTTATGAAAAATATGGTTATTATAAAGAAGACATTGTTTCTATTACATTAGAAGGAATTTCAGGAATAGAAAAAATTAAAAAAATGATGGAACAGTTTAGGAAAAATGGAATAAGAAAAATTGGACAATATCAAGTTCTAAAAATAAGAGACTATGAATTAGGCAAAACATTTGATCTTACATCAGAAGAAGAGGGCAAAACAGATCTGCCAAAATCTAATGTTCTCTATTATGAATTAGAAGAAAATGCATGGTGTTGCATAAGACCATCTGGAACAGAGCCGAAAATCAAATTTTATATTGGAATTAAAGGAAAAAATTTAGAGGATGCAACAGAGAGAATTAAAGAATTGAAAAAAAGTATTGAAAAGATGGTAGAATAAATCTACCATCCATTTATATTTCTACGCTTTATAGCTCCTAATAAATTAGCTTTTAAATTTGGAATATTATTTTGCAAAGAGATAATTAAATTTTTTATTTCTTGCCTTTTAGAAATCCCATCCATAGGACAAGATTTTTGCATAATTTCAATTGAATTTCTTTTTATAAATCTTTGAATATCTCGTTCTTCCAAATATATTAAAGGACGAATAACAGTAATTTTAGAGCGATCCATATAAGAAATTGGGGCAAAAGTATGAATATTTCCATTATATAATAAACTTAAAAAGAAAGTTTCTAAAACATCATCTAAATTATGCCCAAGCGCAATTTTGTTGCAATTTTCACGAATAGCAACACTATTTAAAATACCACGTCTCAAATTGGCACATAAAGAGCAAGGATTTTTCTCCTTACGAATGTCAAATACAATTTCTTTAATATGACTATCTTCTAAAAAGAAAGGAATATTCAAATCAGAACAGACTTTTTTTAAAAAAGAGGATTGAAAAAAAGGAAAACCGGGATCAACACTAACAGCTATAATTTCGAATTTTTTTGGATAAAACATTTGGAGATTTTTAAGAGCCATAAGCAAAGTAATAGAATCTTTCCCACCAGATAATCCAACAGCAATTTTATCCCCGTCTTCAATCATATGATATTCTTCAATAGCTTTTCGAAGAGAACTTAGAATTCTTTGCATAAAACCTCCACTTAATAAATTTAATTATTTGTACTTTATAAAAAATTTGCTTTTTATTCAAATCCTCATAATATAAAATGTCTTATAAATATAAAATGTATTATATAAAAAAAACAAAAAAATTTCAATAAATTCTTGACATATTGCTAAAAATGTTGTAATATATATAAGCAGTTGCTTATA
>CALXJM010000045.1 GCA_944388625.1 uncultured Clostridia bacterium | reverse complement strand
GCAGATGTATGTGGCTTTTCTAAAAATTTGTCACTTTCTAATTCTGCCATATCATTTCGTATGGTTGCACTACTAAAGTTAAGTCCATGATTTTTTACTAAACTGCCTGAACTGACAGGCTCTGCTGTATGTATATATTCTTCTATAACTGCTTTTAATATTTTCTTTTTTCTATCGTTTAGCATTTTTTCACCTCTTTTAGCAGTATTGTTTATCGACTGCTAACGATATATATATTATAACCAAAATTAGCAAATGTCAATACCATTTGCTAATTTTTTTAATTTATTTTTCTTTATTATCAATTTTACTTTACATTCTTTGTTTTACAACTTCGTATGCAACAATTCCAGCTGAAACGGCAGCATTTAAAGAATTAATTTGCCCTTTCATTGGAATTTTGATGAGTACATCACAACTTTCTTTTACAATTTTACTCATTCCACTACCTTCATTTCCAATTACTATGGCAATTGGTTCTTTAAAGTCTCCTTCATAATATTCTTTTTCTCCTTGCATTTCCGTTCCATAAATCCATACTCCATTATATTTTAAAGTACGTATGGTTTCTGTTAGGTTATTTACTCTAGCTATTTTCATGTATTCAACTGCCCCACATGCAACTTTGCTTACAGTTGCATTTACTCCTACTGCTCTTCTTTTTGGAATGATAATACCATGTACCCCAGCTGTTTCTGCTGTTCTTATAATTGATCCTAAGTTATGCGGATCTTCAATTCCGTCTAAAATTAAAATGAATGGATTTTCTTTTTTATTTTGAGCTATTTCTAAAATATCTTCTACTTCTGCATAATTGAAAGGCGGTACTACAGCAACTACACCTTGATGATTATCTTCACCACATAAATCTTTTAATTTGTTTCTATCAACTTCTACTGTCACTACCTTTTTTTCTTTTGCCATAGCAATAATTTGGTTAATTGATCCGTGCTTTTCTCCCTTTTGTATATAAATTTTATTAATGTCTCTATCTGAATTTAATAACTCTATTACAGCATTTCTTCCTTGTACAATATCATCATATGTTCTTTCTTCTTTTCTTCTTTTTACTTCTCTCCTTTCAGTTTGTCTATTGTTTTCTCTTCTTCTTTCTACTAATTGAATTCTTTTTTCTCCTTGTTTTCTTCTATCTTCTTTTCTTCTTTGTTCAATCCTTCTATCTTCTTTTCTTCTTTCTGAATTTTTCATATTTTTACAATCCTTTCTTATCTTAAAGTACAAATTTTCTACTTACCTTCTTCATCATCAATTTTTAATACGCTTAAAAATGCTTCTTGCGGTATTTCTACATTTCCTACCTGCCTCATGCGCTTTTTGCCTGCTTTTTGCTTTTCTAATAATTTTTTCTTTCTACTAATGTCTCCACCGTAACACTTAGCAAGTACATCTTTTCTCATAGCAGAAATAGTTTCTCTAGCAATAATTTTTCCAGAGACTACAGCTTGTAATGGAATTTCGAAAAGTTGCCTTGGAATAACTGTTTTTAGTTTTTCTATCATTTTTCTTCCACGAGCATATGCAGTATCTTTATGAACAATAAAAGAAAGTGCATCTACTGGTTCACCATTAATGTGAATATCTAATTTTACTAAATCTGCTTTTCTATATTCTTTGAATTCATAGTCAAAAGAAGCATAACCTTTTGTTCTAGATTTTAGAGAATCAAAAAAATCATAAATAATTTCATTTAGTGGCAACTCATATTGTAAAATCACTCTCTTTTCGTCAAGATATTTCATATCTAAATAATTGCCTCTTCTATTTTGACATATCTCCATTACATTTCCCACAAATTCTTTTGGAAGCATAATTTCGGCTTTTACAATGGGTTCTTCTATATGTGAAATTTCTTGGTTTGGTGGCAAATCTACTGGATTGTATAAATTAATTACTTCACCATTAGTTTTATAAACTTTATAAATAACCGAAGGAGCTGTTGCAATTAATCCTAGGTTGAATTCTCTATCTAGTCTCTCACTAATAATTTCTAAATGTAATAATCCTAAAAATCCACAACGAAATCCAAAACCTAAAGCAATAGACGTTTCTGGCTCATATTCTAAAGCGGCATCATTTAGCTTTAATTTCTCTAGTGCGTCTTTTAAGTTCTCATATTCGCTCCCATCTAATGGATACATACCACAATATACCATAGGTACTGCTTTTTTATATCCAGGAAGCGCTTCTTTTGCTGGATTATTTACATTCGTGATTGTATCTCCAACATGTAAATCAGATACATTTTTCACACTAGCAGCAATATATCCGACTTCTCCTGCTTCCAATTTTTCTGTGGGTATATATTCTCCTGGTGCAAAATATCCCACCTCTGTCACTACAAATTTCTTTTTCGTAGCCATAAATAATATTTCGTCTCCAGATTTTACTTCTCCTTCTTTCACTCTCACATAGCTTATAGCTCCTTTATAATTATCATAAAACGAATCAAATATTAAACACTGTAGTGGGTTGTTGTTTTCTCCTCTTGGAGCTGGAATATCTTTTATAATTCTCTCTAAAACTTCATTTACGTTTAATCCCGATTTAGCAGATATACAGGGAGCATCCATTGCTGGAATTCCAATTACATTTTCAATTTCTGCTTTAACTTCCTCTGGTCTAGCATTGGGCAAATCTATTTTATTAATAACTGGTAATATTTCTAAATTATTATCTAATGCTAAATAAACATTTGCTAGTGTTTGAGCTTCAATTCCTTGGCTTGCATCCACTACAAGAATTGCTCCTTCACATGCTGCTAAACTTCTAGAAACTTCATAATTAAAGTCCACATGCCCTGGTGTGTCAATTAAGTTAAAAATATATTCTTCACCATTTTTTGACTTGTATTTCATTCTCACAGCTTGCGATTTTATTGTAATCCCACGTTCACGTTCTAAGTCCATGTTGTCTAATACCTGACTTTCCATCTCGCGTTTAGATAATACTCCTGTCATTTCTATCATTCTATCTGCTAAAGTTGATTTTCCATGATCAATATGAGCAATGATGCTAAAGTTTCTGATGTTTTTTTGATAATTTGTCATGATTCCTCCATTTATTTTAATATTTCTATTGCTTTATTTAGTTGTGTATCTTCTTCGCCTTCTTCCAACTTCAATATAGTTGTTTTCTCATTTGGTAATTCTACTATCACATCTGGTTCAATTCCAGTTTTATGGATTTTAGTTCTATTAGGTGAAAAAAACTCATTTGTAGTTAGTTTTATAGCTGAACCATCACTTAATTTTAATACTTCTTGCATAACTCCTTTTCCGTAAGTTTTTGTTCCTACAATTGTAGCTGCATCATTATCTTTTAATGCGCCAGATAATATCTCTGAAGCACTTGCTGAATTTGCATTAACTAAAACTACAATTGGTACATTAACTATTTTATCCTGTTTTGACTCTGTAATTTCTTCATTATTATTTTTATCTACAGTAATTAAAAGCGTTTTTCCTTTGTCTACTAGCATTTCTGCTATATCTATTGCTTCGCTTACAATTCCTCCTGGATTATCTCTTAAATCAATAATCAAAGATTCAATACCTTGTTTTTCTAATTCTTTATATTTTTCTTCAAATTCATCTGCGCATCCCTCATCAAAGCTGGAAACTTCTAAGTATCCAGTATTATTTTCTAAAATTCTAGATTCTACATGATTTAATTTAATATTTTCTCTCATAATAGAAAAATCTAGTATTTCTTCATTTCTCTTAATCTGTAATTGTACAGTTTCTCCTTCTTGACCTTTAATTTTATTAGATGCTTCTGTTAAACTATCTCCATTATAGTTTTCTCCATCTACACTTACAATAATGTCTCCTGGTAGAATTCCAGCTTTATAGGCAGGTGAGTCTTTCACTGGTGAAATAACTATAATCTGATTATCTGTATCTATACTCATATAAATTCCTATTCCAGTATAATTTCCTAGTGCATCTGCATAAAACTCTTCTAATTCATCTGGAGTGTAATATTCAGAATATTCATCTCCAAGGCCTTCTACATATCCTTTAATAGCAGATATGTTTAGTTCTTCTTCATTTACTTCTCCCAAAAAGTATTTATCTATAACTGTTTTTACTCTTTCAAGTTCTGTTCCTATTTCTAAATTGTCGTTTCCAGGCAATAGAACATATTTCTTGTCCCCATCTTCTAGAACATAATTATAGATATATAAAGATGTTCCTAAAAATGTTAAAAATGCTGTCAAAAATACAAGCATAATCATTTTATATATTTTTTGTCTTTTTTCCATTTGTTACCTCCTATATTTATGTTTTTTGCCATTTTAAGAATTCATATAAATCTTTCTAAAATAACAATATAAAGAATTTTGCATATATAGCAAAACTACTTTTCATATTATACTACAAATTATTGTAAATAGTATAGTATTTCATTATTTTTTATAAAAATAATTGAATTCGTGGGTTATAAGAAAAATCATATATTTCCCTATACAACAAAAAGCGTATACAAATAAAATGCACCTTTGCTTAGATTATAACATAATTTCTTTTTTATTATGTTATACTAAGCAAAAGTGCATTTAAAAGTTCCGTTTTTTTATATTCTACTATGGTAAATATTGTGATGGTTCTACGTGGCTTCCATTCTTTCTTACTTCAAAATGTAAATGTGGTCCAGAAGAAACTCCTGTAGAGCCTACATACATAATTACATCGCCTTGTTTTACAGTTTGACCTGCTTTGACAACAATTTTTGAGCCATGTCCATAGAGGGTTGATATTCCACCTCCATGATTTATCATTACGCAATTTCCGTATCCACCATTCCAAGAAGCTAGTGATACTACTCCATCTTGCACAGCGACAACAGCACTACGATTGTTTGCACCTATATCCATTCCTGTGTGGAAACCTTGATACCCATATACTGGGTGAATTCTAGATCCATATGGAGATGTAATATACCTACAGTTTGGCGTTGGCCAAATCATACCACTTCCATTATATGATGAATTTATTTCAGAATTTGTTGTTGTTGCTGCTTTTCTAATTTGCTCTTCTAAATCTTCTACATCTTTTTGGTATTGATCTATTTTTTCTTGTAGTGCTTTTTCTTCGTCATTTAAAGCTGCTACTTGTTTATTTTTCTCTGATTTTGCACTTTCTAAAGCTTGACTTTTGGCAACTTTTGTTTCTTTAGCTTTTTCTAATTCTGCCTTATCTCCTTCTAACACTTGTTTAGAATATTCTATTTGTTTTTTAGAGTCTTCTAGTTTTTGCAACATTTCTGTATCGCTTTCTGCAATTTCTGTGATTAAGTAGTAATTTGATATAAGGTCTACTAAAGATGTAGAATTAAATAATACATCTAAATAAGAATATTCTCCTGCTTCGTATAACACAATTAATCTTTCTTTTAATAGTTCTTCTTGTTCTTCACAATTGTCTTCTGCTTCTTCTAAATTTTTTTGTGTTTCTGCTAAATTTTCTTCTAAATCTCTAATTTGAGAATTCAATGTTCCTATTTCTACTTCATAGTTTTGAATTTGAGTTGATAATTCTGCTATATCTTGCATAGCTTCAGATAGTTGTTGTTGTACTTGTTCTTGTTCTGCTTCTGCTTCTTTTATTTCTTGTTGAGTTGTGTTTAAATCACTTTGTAATTCTGACTGTGACTTTGCTGCAATTGACATCATTGGTATGCTAGTTGCCATAACAAATACTAGCATAAAGCAAATCATTTTTTTCATATTTTCCTCCGTATTTTTTATTTATTTTAGCAAACCTAGTTTTGTGATTTTAAATAAGTTAATGGATCTACATATTCTCCATTAATTCTTACTTCAAAATGCAAGTGTGGTCCTGTTGACCATCCTGTTGAACCAGATTTTGCAATTATTGTCCCTCTTTCTACTCCTTGTCCTGTGTTTACTAGAATTTCTGCTAAGTGTGCATAAACAGTAAGTATACCACCTCCGTGATCAATCATTATCATATTTCCATAAGAGGATGAATAAGCGGTTTTTACCACAGTTCCTTTGTTTGCTGCTATAATTGAACTTCCTAGTGGAGAACCTATATCCAGCCCTGTATGGAATCTTTGAACTCCAAAAATAGGATGTATCCTATATCCAAATGGAGAAGTTATAGTTGTATATCCAGGAGCAGGCCATGCCATAATTCCTCCTGAATATTCACTATCCAAGTTCGTTAATGCATAAATTTCGCTTTCTATTTGTTTCATTTCTGCATCATATGTATCAATTTTGCTTTGCACTTCTTTTTCTTCTTCAGATAACTGATTTACGTAGTTGTTTTTCAATATTATCATATTAGCTAATAAATTTGAGTTTTTCTCTGCATTATTTCTTAATGCTACAATCTTTTCCTTTTGTGATTCTAATGTTTGTTTTGCAGTTTCTACTAATTTTTTTTCTTTTTCAAGGTCTTCCAACATTTCTGTGTCTCTTTGAACTATTTCTGTAATTAAATAATAATTTGAAATAAAGTCATATAAATCACTTGATTTTAGTAGCACATCTAAATATTGTGTTTCTCCAGCTTCGTAAATAACAATTAATCTTTCTTCAAGTTCTGATTTTTGCTTTTGATATCTTGCTTCCGCTTCTTGTAAATTTTGTTCTGTTAGCTCAATTGTTTTTGCAAGTTCAGTTATGTCTTTATTTAAAGTTGTTACTTCTTCTTCTTTTTTTATTATCTTTTGTTGCAATTCTTCTATACTGTACATGGTTTCTGATAGATTTTTCTTAACTTCTTCTAATTGTCTATCTGCTTCTTCTTTTTGCTTTTGTATTTCTTCTTGTTTTTCATTTAAATCTTGAATGTCTGTTGCAAAACTGAATAATTTAAAACTACATATGATTAGAATTGTAATTACAATTATACGTAGATTTTTTTTCATTTGCAAATTCCTTTCTATACGTTTAAATATTTTCTCATAGAAATACTGCTTCCTATAATACCAATACCGGCTCCCAGTATCATGTATACAATTAGTAATTGATTAAACATTTCACTAAATCCTAGTAGGTTCATATGTAAAAAGTCTCTTACGACAATTGATTCCAAGACTTTTCCAGCAATAAAATTATAAGCTAATCCTATGAATAATAAAGAAATTAATCCTGCTGAAACTCCAATAATAATTCCCTCTACAATAAATGGCCATCGAATAAAGCTATTTGTTGCTCCAACATATTTCATAATTGATATTTCTTTTCTTCTTGCATGAACAGTTAATTTTATAGTGTTTGTAATAATAAATACAGATATTAGTATAAGTAAAACAAGAATAACTATAGTAGTAATTCGAATTCCCTCTCCTACAGCTAACAAAGCATTAATCGTGTCTGAACCAATAGTTATCTTTTTTACATTATCTAATTCTAAAATTTGATCATATACACTACTGCTTAATGATAGATCAGTTAATGTAACTTCATATGAAGCAGAGAAAATTCTCATTCCGTCTAGCAGATGTTGTTTATCTCCAAATCTTTCTTTCATTCTTTGCAAAGCATCGTCTTTTGAATAATATTTTATCTGGTTTACTCCTTCAATTGCATTGATTTCTTCTCCTAATTTTGCAACTTCTTCGTCTGATGCTTCATCTAGGATAAAAACTTCCATTCCTTGAGAAGATTCAATTCCTTGTACTATGTAATCAATATTTTCTCCAATAATATAAAATATTCCAAAAATCAGCATTGTAGCACACATAATTCCTAAACATGCAAAGGTCGACTTTTTATTTTTAAATACATTTCTAAATCCTTCTCCTATTAAATATCCAATAATATTATATTTCACCGCTATACCCACCTTTTTTTGTATCTCTAATAATTTCTCCTTTATCTATTTGTATAACTCTTTTTTTCATAG
>CALXJM010000044.1 GCA_944388625.1 uncultured Clostridia bacterium | reverse complement strand
AGAAGGAAGCATCCCAGCCAATCTATTTGCGAATTGCCCAAATGTAACAACTTTTTGGGGCACATTTCGAAGTTGTATCGGACTAGAAGGAAGCATCCCAGCCAATCTATTTGCGAATTGCCCAAATGTAACAACTTTTTGGGGCACATTTCGAAGTTGTAGCGGCCTAACAGGAGCTATTCCAGCCGAGTTATTTGCGAACAATCCAAATGTAACCGATTTTGGCCATACATTTTATTACTGTAGTGGACTAACTGGCTCTATTCCAGCAGAATTGTTTGCAAACTGCCCAAATGTAACGAATTTTAGCTATACATTTCGAAACTGTAGTGGCCTAACAAGTGCAAATATTGATATTGATTTTATAGGGGAGATGATGTTTTCTGGTTGCAATAGATTAACAAATATAACAATATCAGATAAAGTAACCAGTATAGGAACACAGGCATTCCGATATAGTGGTACTGGCACATTAGGCACATATTTAACAACAGATAATGAAGTAGCTCAAAATTATGACTGGGCAGGTGATAACAGAAACTTAGTATCCCCTGAAATATATGAGGATGAAAATGGAGAGACTGCACCTATTCCAGATGGTTTTACTGTATCAGAAGAACCAACTGAACAAACAGTGGAAAATGGATTAGTAGTAATAGATCCAAATGGTAATGAATGGGTATGGGTACCAGTAGACGATATTAATGAATGGATAGTTGAAGAACCAAACATACCAATCAATGGAACAACCGCAGTAGCAAATCGTTATAGTAAATGGTATGAATATAAAGCATATAGCGGAAAAGATGAAATTCCACTTGAATACAATTCTAGAACTAATAAACCAGGGTATGAAGGATGGCGTGAGCCAGATATTATAACAGGTGGACCAATTTCTGTACCGCCACGTGATACAAATGGCAATGGAACGGCATATGATGCTATATACCACAATACAGTTTTATCACGATATACAGCAGATGAATATTGCACTAGTTTAGATATGCTTGCAGAGCAATTTGTAAAAGATTATAATGACATGGTTGATAGTGTTTCGGAATATCATGGATTCTATATAGCAAGATATGAATTAACTGGGACTATAGATAATCCAACAGTAGTTTCAGGCACACCAATTTCAGGAGAAAACTGGTATAGCTTATATAATGCATGTACAAAATTTAGTACAGAACAAGTAACATCAACTATGATTTGGGGAGCACAATGGCAAATGGCAGCAGAGTTCATTAATACGAGAGGAGATAAAAAGCCAGTAGACAATATTGTTACATCTCAGTCATGGGGAAATTATTTAAACACAGATGTATACAACTCAGAAGGAACAAGTATTATTAAAGAAAGTGGAGAAGATGTTCCTTTAGATACAGGAATAACAACTTTTACAATGGCAAATAATATATATGATTTTGCTGGAAACTTCTGGGAATGGACACAGACGGCATGGCAAAACAACATGAGGGTTATACGTGGTGGAAGTAGCTTTTCTGTTGATAATAATTCTTTCCAGAATGCTAGTGCGATTTCTAATAGCAACCATTCACCAAATTCGACAGGTACGCAATCTAAGAATTCTACTCGAGCTGTACTTTACCTTAATACAATTAAACCAGAATTAACGCTAACATATTCAGAAGAAGATGGAGCGATAAAAGCGGTAGCAACAGACAAAACCGGAGCAGGAATAAACTATATTGAAAATCCAGATGGAACAATAACGCAAGGAGACACATCAATATATAATGTACTAAAAAATGGAGTGTATAGATTTAAGGCAGTAGATGATACGGGAAAAGAAATAACAGCGGTAATAGGAATAAAAAACATTCAAGGCTTAGTAACAGAATGGAATATCCCAGAGGATAACACAGAAATTAAATTACCAATTAGCAGCGCATTAAATTTGTACGCAAGTGTAGATTGGGGAGATGGAACAAGTCAAGAAATAACAGGAACATTTCCAACACATACATATGCAACTGCAGGAACATATGACATAAATATAACAGGAACATTAAATGAATTTGGATATAACGGATATGCAGCTCCAACAGAAGAAGATTTTGAATACACATTTACACAATATGTAACAAAAGTAAAAGATTGGGGAGATATAGGAGCAACAAAATTTGGGTTTAGCACATGTGAAAATCTGACAAGTATAGCAAGCCCAAGGACAGAAAGCTTTAGAAGTGTAACATCTTTTACTAGTACATTTGCTGACTGTAGAGGACTAACAAGTATCCCAACAGACTTATTTGCAAATTGTCCTAAAGCAACAAATTTTACCATGACATTTAATAGTTGTAGTGCTCTAAAAGGAGCAATTCCAGAGAGCTTATTTGCAGGCTGTCCTGAGGCAACTACTTTTGATAGAACATTTTCTGGCTGTATAGGTCTAACGGGAGCAATTCCATCGGACTTATTTGCAAATTGTTCTAAGGCAAATAATTTTTCAGCTACATTTAGTGGTTGTCGTAAGCTAATGAGCATTCCAGATGAACTATTTGCAAATTGTCTAAATGTAACAGATTTTTCAAGTACATTTTCTAGCTGTAGAGGGCTAACAGGAAATGCACCAGAACTATGGGAAAGAACAAATGTTACATCATACTCAAGATGTTTTAATGGTTGCAACAATCTAAGCAATTATTCATCTATACCAAGCGATTGGAAATAGGAAACTGAAGCCGTATGGGCGAACGATACTTCCCCATACAAAATTACAACAGAATTAATAACAGCACAGAACCTGTAGGGGCGAACATTGTTCGCCCGCTCTTCGTAGAAATTGTTAAAACAAAATCGAAATAACAGCAATATGTGAAAAGCCTGCGTCCTCCAAGGCATTAAAAAAAGAAAATATGTAAATTTATAAAAAAAATTGTAAAAAAAACTCTATTCTGATATAATCAGCATAGAGTTTTTACTGTATAGGAAAAAATCGTCTTTTATCTTAACTAGACGTAAATTTTTTCTTATTAAAATTTGCTACAATAATGAATGTAGTAAATTTATAAGAATAAAATAAATTAAAAGGAGGAGGAACATGGAGCAAAACAAGCAAAAATGTAATTGCGGAAATGAAAAATTAGACAGCACTATGAAGAAAATTTTGGAAACATACACAAAGGATAAGGATAATTTAATTCAAATTTTAAATGAAGTACAAGAACATTATGGTTATATTAGCACAGAAAATCAAAAAGCTATTTCAGAATATTTAAATATTCCAATGGCAGAAATTTACGGTGTTATTACGTTTTATTCTAGATTTACGCTTAAACCAAAGGGAAAATATAATATTGCTGTGTGTTTAGGAACAGCATGTTTTGTAAAAGGTTCAGAAAAAATTTTAGATAGAGTTAAACAAAAACTAGGAATTGATGTAGGAGAAACTACTCCAGATGGAAAATTTTCTCTAGAGGCAACTAGGTGTATTGGAGCTTGCGGATTAGCTCCAGTGTTTACAGTAAATGACGAGGTGCACGGAAAAGCTACAGTAGAAATGGTAGACAAAGTAATAGAAGAATATATGAATAAATAAAAAATGGAGGTATAAAAAATGAAAACACTGCAGGAAATTCAGCAAATAAGAGAAGAAAAACGTAAAGAATTAGACTTAAGAGTAAACTTAAATGCTACCACAAAAGAAAAACATATTTTGGTATGCAGGGGAACTGGCTGTACTTCTTCAAAATCACCTAAAATAATAGAGAAATTTAAAGAACTCGTTAAAGAAAAAGAACTTTCAAATGTTAGAGTTATACAAACAGGTTGTTTTGGACTATGTGCTAAAGGTCCTATTGTAATTATTAGACCAGAAGATACTTTTTATGCTATGGTAACAGAAGATGATTGCGAAGAAATTATTAATACACATATTATTGCAGGAAAACTTGTTGAGAGATTATTATGTAAAGATGTTGATAATACAGTTGTAAAAAGACTAGACGAGTTAAATTTTTATAAAAAGCAGAAAAGAATTGCTTTAAAAAACTGTGGTGTAATTAACCCAGAAGATATTGATGAATACATAGCCTTTGATGGATATAAAGCACTAGAAAAGGTACTAAAAACAATGACACCTGAAGATGTTATCGAAGAAATTACTGCTTCTGGGCTTAGAGGAAGAGGGGGAGCAGGATTCCCAACAGGCAAAAAGTGGCAATTTACCAAAATGGCTGAAGGAGAACAAAAATATGTAGTGTGCAATGCAGATGAAGGAGATCCAGGAGCTTTTATGGATAGAAGTATATTAGAAGGAGATCCGCACTGCGTAATAGAGGCAATGATGATTGCTGGTTTTGCTATTCGGGGCTAATAAAGGATATATTTATGTAAGAGCAGAATATCCTATTGCAGTAAAAAGATTTGAGGTAGCAATTAACCAAGCCAAAGAATATGGAATTTTAGGAAAAAATATTTGGAATACAGGATTTGAATTTGAATTAGAAATTAGACTAGGTGCAGGAGCTTTTGTTTGTGGAGAGGAAACAGCTTTGCTAGAATCCATTGAAGGTAGAAGGGGTCAACCAAGAGTAAAACCGCCTTATCCTGCAAATAGTGGATTATGGGGTAAGCCTACACTAATTAATAATGTAGAAACTTTTGCTAATGTAACAAAAATTATTTTAAATGGAGCACAATGGTATGCATCAATAGGAACGGAAAAATCGAAAGGAACTAAGGTTTTTGCATTAGGAGGAGATGTAATTAATGTAGGTCTTGTAGAGGTACCTATGGGAACAACATTAAGAGAAATTGTATTTGACATTGGTGGAGGAATACCAGAAGGAAAAGAATTTAAAGTAGCGCAAACAGGAGGCCCATCTGGAGGATGTATTCCAAAACAATATTTAGATACACCAATTGATTATGAATCTTTAGCAAGTATAGGCTCTATGATGGGCTCTGGTGGACTAATTGTTATGGATGAAAGAAAATGTATGGTTAATTTAGCAAAATTCTATTTAGGCTTTACTGTAGACGAGTCTTGTGGAAAATGTACACCATGTAGAATTGGAACCAAAAGAATGCTAGAACTGTTAGAAAGAATTACCAAAGGACAAGGAAAAAATGGAGATATAGAAAAGCTAGAAAAATTAGCTAATATGATAAAAAAAGCTTCTATTTGTGGACTAGGGCAAACAGCACCAAACCCAATACTAAGTACTATTAAATATTTTAGAGAAGAATATGAAGCACACATTATAAAAAAGGAATGCCCTGCCGGCGAATGCAAGGCTTTAACTAAAATTACCATTAACCCAGAATTGTGTAAAGGTTGTGGAATTTGTAAGAAAAATTGCCCAGTAGGTGCAATTAGTGGGGAACCTAAAAAAACACATAAAATTGATAGTAATATTTGTATTAAATGTGGTGTGTGTGTAAGTAAATGCCCATTTAAGGCAATTAGTAAGTAAGGAGGAATAGAAAAATGATAAATCTTACCATAGATGGAAAAGCAGTTTGTGTACCAGAGGGAACCACTATATTAGAAGCAGCAAGAAGAGCTAATATTACAATCCCAACTTTGTGTTTTTTAAAAGAAATTAACGAAGTGGGAGATTGCAGAATGTGCATTGTAGAGGTAGAAGGCAGAAAAGGCTTTGCTACATCTTGTATACAAAAAGTTGAAGAAGGAATGGTTGTAAGAACAAATACAAAAGAAGTAGTAGAAGCTAAAAGAATGATTTTAGATTTAATTCTAAGTAATCATCAAAGAGATTGCCTAACCTGTACAAGAAATGGAACTTGTGAACTTCAAAAACTAGCTATGCAATTCAATGTAACACAAATTGAATATCAAGGAGCTGTAAAAATAAAACCAATTGATGATTTGTCCCCATCGATTGTTAGAGATCCAAATAAGTGCATATTATGTAGAAGATGTACTGCTGTATGTAAAAATGTACAAAAGATAGGTGCTATTGATGTTTTAGAAAGAGGATATGAATCATGTATAGGCACAGTTAATAATAAAAGCCTAGCAGAAGTAAATTGTACTTTTTGTGGGCAATGCATAGAAGCATGCCCAGTGGGTGCACTAAAAGAAAAAGAAATGATTGAAGATGTAATAGAAAAATTGCATGATAAAGATATGCATGTTTTTGTGCAAACAGCCCCAGCTGTTAGAGTAGCATTAGGGGAAGAATTTGGAATGCCAATTGGAACTAATGTAACAGGAAAAATGGTTAGTGCACTAAAGCGAATTGGTTTTGAAAAAGTGTTTGATACTAATACAGGTGCAGATTTTACTATCATGGAAGAAGCAAATGAATTTGTACAGAGATTTACTAAAAATGAAACACTTCCAATGATAACTTCTTGCAGTCCAGGATGGGTAAAATACATAGAAATGAATTATCCAGAATTATTGGGACATTTATCTAGTTGTAAATCCCCTCATGAAATGTTTGGAGCAATTTTAAAATCTTATTATGCGGAAAAGGAAGGAATAGATCCAGAAAAAATTTATGTTGTATCAATTATGCCATGTATTGCGAAAAAATTTGAGAGACAAAGAGAAGAATTAAAAAATAATGGATATTATAATGTAGATGCTGTTTTAACAACTAGGGAACTTGCTAGGATGATTCAACAATATCATATTGATTTTGTAGATTTAGAAGAGAGTACTTTTGATAGTCCAATGGGAGAAGCAACCGGTGCAGCTGCAATATTTGGAACTACGGGAGGTGTTATGGAAGCCGCTTTAAGAACAGCTTATGAAACTATAACAAAAGAAGAATTGAAAAATGTAAATTTTGAAGATGTACGAGGAGAAAAGGGTATAAAAAAGGCAACAATTGATATTCAAGGAAATAAAGTAAAAGTAGTAGTAGCACATGGACTTGGAAATGCACAAAAAGTATTAGAAGAAATTAAATCTGGAAATGCGGATTACCAATTTGTAGAAATTATGGCATGTCCAGGAGGATGTGTTATGGGTGGGGGACAACCGATTAAAGATGCCAAAACACGAGCAACAGTTGATGTTAGAGCATTGAGAGCAGGTGCACTATATTCAATTGATGAAAAAAGCAAAATTAGAAAATCTCACGAAAACCCTATTTTAAAGAAAATATACAAAGACTATTTAGGAGAGCCAGGAGGACATAAAGCACATGAATTATTGCATACCCATTATCAAAAAAGAGAAAAATATCAATTATAGTACTTGATTAAAAAAATGATTATGTATATAATAAAATAGAAGCAGTAAAAAATATTTCTATAGGTAAACAAAAAACAAAAGAAAGGATGAAATTATATGGGAAAAGATACAAAAGTAGTTGAAAATTCACAAGATTCAAAAGTAAAAGAAAAAAGTAATAAAAAAGTTCTCATTATAACAGCAATTATATCGATTATATTAATAGTAGTAGGAGTATGTTCTATACTATTAATTCCTAAAAATGGCTCTACAGTTATAGGAAATAAACTAGGAGAAACAAAAATAGTAGATGGATTAGAAATTAAAAATATAAATATTACAAAAAATGGAGAAGAGAGTATTTTAACAGCAGATGCATACAATCCAACAGAAGAAGTAAGAGGAATGATTTATATTGACATAGTAGTACTAAACGGTGAAGGAAAGCCAGAATACTATTTTGGAGGCTACATTGATGTTGTTGGACCTGGTGGAACTGTAAAGATTATGGCATCTATTACGGCTGATATAACAAATGCATATGATATAAATATAACGAAAACGGAAGAATAATTTAAGGCAATAAAATACGAGTAAAGAGAGCGGGCGAACACTGTTCACCCGCTCTTCGCAGAAATTGCTAAAACAAAACCGAAATAAAAATAGCAGAGTACATGTAGGGGCGAACAGCGTTCGCCCGCTCTTCGCAGAAATTGCTAAAATAAAACCGAAATAACAGCATTATGTGAAAAGCCTGCGTCCTCCAAGGCGTTAAAGAAAGAGGAAAAAACAAATAAGGAAACACACTAAAATACAGAAAAAGAAATAAATTCACAAGGTCGGACTCGTTTTTCCCATAAAGACTGTTATTTCAAGGGAATAAAACTAGCAGAATACTCGTAGGGGCGAACAATGTGTATAGTATAGTAACATAGTATACAGAATGTAAATAGACATAGTATACAACTTCCGAAT
>CALXJM010000043.1 GCA_944388625.1 uncultured Clostridia bacterium | reverse complement strand
AAACCCGCACAGAAAAATCTTTATGCTTCTTTAGAAAATTAAACATATATAGCTGTTAAAAAAGTAGAGAAAAATTTTTGCAAGGAAAGATTTAACTATAAAATTTATTAAATTTAACATATAAGATTGATTAATGACGAAAAATAGTATATGATGTGACATATAAGCATAAAACGGGAAAAAGAATGGGGGTGAAAAAATGAGGATAAAATTGTTTTTTAATTTAGAAAAACCAGAATTAGATATACAATATAGAAAGAGTTTGGTCAGTTTTATAAAACATGCTTTAGAAGAATATGATGAAAATTTATATAAAGAATTATACAAAAAGGGTGAGAACAAAATGAAAAGTTTTACTTTTGCACCGCTTCTTCCGGAACCAAAATTTAGAAATGAAATGATTGATTTATCTCAAAACTATTTCCAAGTCGTTTTTTCTTTTTATAATTATGCTCACGCACTACATTTTTATAATAGCTTCGTAAAACAAAAAAACAAGAAATTTTCTTTATATCAAAATTCTATCACTTTAAATAAAATTTTAATTCTTCCAGAAAAAGAAATCACAAGTAATGTAATTTATATTAAAATGGAATCTCCACTTATTGTTAGAAATCACGATAGAGAAACTCTAAAAGATATGTATTATTCTTTTGAAAAAAAAGAAGAGTTTGAAAAATATTTAAAAATTAATATAAAAGAACAAATGAAAAACGAGAACTTAGACGAAAGTCTACTAGATGAATTCAAAATAGAAGCAGTGCAACCCAAAAAAGCAATTGTAAAAGTATATGAATATAAAATAGAAAGTTCTCTTGGCACATTTAAGCTAACAGGGAATAAAAAATTACTAAAATATTTATACCAAAGCGGCTTAGGAACAAAGAAGGGTTTAGGTTTTGGGCTATTCGAAATAATTTAAAAGAAAGGAGGTAAAAAATGCAAATACAATTAAGACTTAATGATTTTTTATTTAATAGTGGAATGCTAGGATTTTATAGAGTATTAGAAAAAGCTGAAAAGCTCTCATTTGTAAGCTTTGACAATAACTGTATGAAAATAGATACAAAGGCTTTAGAAGAGTTTCAAAAAGACTATATTCAGGCTATGCTATTAGAATATGAAGAAGATACTAAATGGAAAACTGCAATAGAAAAAGAAAGTATAATTCAGAATATAAATGTAGAAGAACAAGAAGCAGAAGAAAAGATAGAAACAGAATATAAGATGATAAAAAAAATTATGGAAAGTGCAAGTTATAAATCTGGCTATGAATTTATAAAGCAAATAGATAATTATGATCCATATGACGAAATAGAAAAAATAAAAAAAGAAATAAACTTGAACCAAAAGAAAGAAAAACTACTAAATATAATTTCTTATTTAAAAAGACACAAAGAAACTTATTGCATGAAAGACATTATTTATACAAAAATTCGACTTTTCTGGGAAAATGTTTCCTTTTTAAATAAAAATGCTAATAAAAGTGATATTACACAGGAATACAAAAAATATTTTTTAGAGCCAATACAAAAATATTTAAGCAAAGATAATAAAAGTGATTACACGTGTATTGAATGTGGAAATCCGGTTGGAAAAAGCGAAAGTTTTGGAATGGCATGGTTAAAAGATGTAGGAGTAGATGGAAAGAAGAAAACATCAATGTTTTGGAATTATACAGAAGACGCTATTCTGTGTCCAGTATGTAACTTAATTTATTCCTGTGTTCCATTAGGATTTACTATATGTGAAAATCAAGGAATATTTATTAATCAAAATAACCATATGAAACAATTAATAAAAAATAATAATGAAACCAAATTAAAGCAATTAAATAACATGGAAAATTCAGAACAAAAAATGTTTCTACAACTCATAAGTGAAATTGAACATTCATCAGAAAAAAGTATTGCCTATTATGAACCAAGTAACATACAAGTAATTAAAAGGATAACAAAAGACAATGACAATATTTCCTATGAATTTAATATTATTTCAAAAGAAAAATTGAAAACTTATAAAAAATTAGAAAAAGAATTTGAAAATCTTTTAAGTAAATATGTAAATTCAAAAAATGTATATATGGAAGTATTAAAAAATTTTTTAGAAAATAAAAATCAATATTCATTATTGCAAGAAATAATTGCAGAAGGGGTAGAAAAAGAAAAGAATATTTATTTTGCACAAGATATTGTGGAAATACAAATTTTTAGTATAGGAGGAAAAACTGTGGACGAACAAAAAGAATTAAGTAACATGAAAATAGAAATGAAAAATGCAGGAAGATGGTTAAAACAGTATTATTTTACTGAAGAAGTAAATAGCAATAAACTAAAAGGATATATTTTAAAATTAAGTAATAGTTTAAGAGTTAATAATCCAGAATTATTTATAGATATTGTAACGAGAATGTATGGAAGTATTGGACAAGCTTTACCAGCTGCGGGAGCTTTTATAAAAATGCTAACAGATAAAGACAGTTTTAGAAGTTTAGGATATGCCTACATTATTGGGCTAGAATCATATATTGGTGAAAATAAAGGAGGAATTTAAAATGAAAAATAAAGGATTAACAATTACCATGATAATAGAAGCAGAGGGAGCAAATTACGGAGAGGGATTTGGCAATATTACTACATTAAAAAAATTAACAAGAGGAGACGGAAACAGTTATTCTTATATATCAAGGCAAGCTATTAGATATAACATAGTAGAGCAAATGGGGTGTGATAACACACCAGTACAAGCTATTGGAACTGGAGAAAAAAAGGTAATCCAATTTGATCCAAATGCAACTATTACGGATTATCCGGAAATTGATCTCTTCGGATATATGAAAACAGAAAGCGGCAAGGGGGCTAATACTCGTAATGCGGTAGTTCGATTAAGTAATGCTATTTCATTAGAAGAATACAACAGCGATATGGATTTCTTAACAAATGCAGGATTAGCAAGAAGAGCGGACTCTAATAACTCAATTGCCCAAAGTGAAATTCATAAATCATATTATTCTTACACAGTCACAATTGATTTAGATAAGATAGGAATAGACGGAGAAATTGATTTACCAGAAGAAGAGAAAAAGAGAAGAATAAAAAAATTATTAACAACAATTCAATTTTTATATAGAGATATTCGAGGTAGAAGAGAAAATTTAGCACCAATATTTATAATAGGTGGAATTTACAACAGAAAAAATCCATATTTTGAAAATAGGGTTAAATTAGAACAAAACAAATTAAAATGGGAAATTTTAAAAGAAATAATAGAAGAAGGAGAAGATACAAAAAATAATACACAAGTAGGTTATATAGATGGAATTTTTGAAAACAATAGCAAAATTAAAGAAGAATTAAAAACAGTAAGTATTAGTGAGTTTTTTAATAATCTTATTTCAAAAATAGAGGAGGAATGCTAATAATGAAAGCAATTAAAATAATTGCAAGACAGACTTTAGCCTCTTATAGAAAGCCAAGTAGTTTAAAAATAAAGGAATCTTATCCATTACCACCATATTCTACTGTTATTGGAATGGTACATGCAGCCTGCGGATTTGAGGAATATGTGGATATGGACATTAGTATACAGGGGAATTATTATACTAGACTAAATGAAATGTATACAAAATATGAGTTCAAACCTGGTTTCTATGATCCAAAAGGGAGACATTCTTTAAAAGTACCACACAAAGATATGGAAAAAGATACAGGAATTGTACAAGGTCCAGCCAATATAGAATTACTTTCTGAAGTCAAATTACTATTACATATATGCCCTAATGACCAAAATAAGATAGATTACATATATCAAAAATTAAAAAATCCAGAAGAATATTTAAGTTTAGGAAGAAGAGAAGATTTATTGGTAATGGAAAATGTAGACAAAATAGATATAATACAAGAAGAACTAAAGCAAGACTATGAATTAAAACAGGATGCATATATTCCGGAAGGTTACTTAAAAGCAGGAGACTGTAAGTCACAAGCAACAATATATAAATTAAACAAAAAATATACAGTAAATCCAAAAACGGGAGTGCGATTTTGGGAAAAACAAATTTATGCAACACATGTGAGCAAGGGAAGTGTTATACAAGAAGGTGCACAAGTTATAACAGATGGAGAAGAAATTATTTTTTTAGCATAAAAGGAGAAAAATGGAAAATAGATATTTAGCAAAAACAAATCCTGAAAAAACAATAAAAGAACACACCGCGGATTTATTAAAACAATATGAAATTTTAAAACAACTATATCCTAATATTATGACAAAAGAAGAATGGGAATTGTTAGAATATGCTGTAAAATACCATGATTTGGGCAAAATGAATATAAAATTTCAAAATAAATTGTATCAAAAACAAGGATATGAAAAAATTACAGACCAAAATAAACAGGAAGAGGAAGTGCCACATAATTTTTTGAGTCCATTTTTTATAGATACTAATTTTTTAAAAAATTTATATGGAGAAGAAAACACGAAAATTATACTCTCTGCGGTGTATTATCATCATAATCGAGACAAGATAGAATTTGATAAAATAAAAATGCAAAAAGAATTAATAGATCAAGTAAAAAATTTCGGCGAATTTTATTCTATTAATTTAAAAGAAATTAAACCATATTCTCAAAGATATTTAATGATACCAGATTATTTAGAAGATGAAGAACAAATGAAAAATAAAAAATATATTCTTATTAAAGGTTTACTAAATAAACTGGATTATATAGCAAGCTTAAATAAAAAAAATGTTCTAATCGAAGAAACTGTAGAAGATTGTGGAGAATGTGTGGCACAAAAAGTGAAAAAACAGATAAAAGAATATCATAAAAATAATTATAGAGAAGTTCAACGATATATGATGGAAAATCAAGATGAAAATATTATTGTTATTTCACCATGTGGAAGCGGAAAGACTGAGGCAGCACTTTTATGGATAGGAAACACAAAAGCATTTTATACATTACCTCTAAAAATATCAATTAACGCAATACAAAAACGCATCGAAGAAGAAATTAAATATCATAAAGTATTATTGCTACATTCGGATGCATATGCATATTATCTAGAACATGCTAGTGAATATGAAATTAATAGCTATGATAGAGCCAGAAGATTATCAGCGCCGCTAATTATAACAACAGTAGATCAGTTATTTAAAATTGTTTTTAGATATAATGGATATGAAGAAATACTGGCAACGCTAAGTTATTCAAAAATAGTAATTGACGAAATTCAAATGTATTCTCCTGAGCTAATAGCTTATATACTAATAGGACTAAAAATGATTACAGATATGGGAGGGAAATTTGCAATTATGACGGCAACATTTCCTCCTGTATTATATGATTTATTGAACGAACTAAACATTCATTATAAAAGGCAGCCAATATTATTTAAAGCTCCAATCGAAAAAAGACATAAAATAAAAATATTTAAAAATTGTGATTTTAATATAGAAGAAATAAAAGAAAAAGCAAAAAAATATAAGGTACTTATATTAACAAATACTATAAAAAAAGCACAAGAACTATATGAAAATTTAGAGGGAGAAAATAGAAAATTATTACATAGTAATTATTTAAAATTGCATCGAAAATTACTTGAAAATTCAATTATGAGATTTACAGATCGAAATATAAATAAGGAAAATGGAATTTGGATATCTACTACAATAGTAGAAGCAAGTTTAGACATAGACTTTGATATTGTGTATACAGATATGTGCTCTGCTGATAGTTTATTCCAAAGAATGGGAAGAGTATATAGAAAAAGAGAATATACAAAGGAAGAACCGAATGTTTATATTTACGATAATAAGAGCGGAGTCCCAAAAATAATTGATCCGGAAATTTATGAGTTTTCATTACAAGAATTATTAAAATACGATGGAAATTTTTTAACAGAAGAAGAAAAAGTAAAAATAATAGAAAATATATTCGATATAAATAAAAATGTAAAATTGAAAGAATCAAAATATTATCAAAAAATTAAGAATAGAATGCAACTATTAAAAGAGATTACTCCATATAGACTGGAAAAAAGTGAAGTAGAAAAAGAATTTAGAGATATAAAAAGTGTTTCACTTATACCTGATACAATTTATGAAGCGTTATATAATGAAGGAAAAATAGAAGAATGGGAAACAAAGTTAAAAGGGAAAATAGATGTACAAGAAAAAATAAAAATAAAAGAGGAAATTGAAAAATATATTATTACAGTAACTGATTATTATGGATTAAAATACGACAGAGAAGAATTATTTTATCCATATAGTAATATCCACAGAACACGTTGCATTTATGAATTTAATGAAAAAACTTTAGAAGGAAGAGGTCTAATAAAACAAGAACAGGATGATAGTTTTATTTAAGGGGGAAAAAGTGAAAGAAATTACTGGAATGATGGTTTATTATTATTTTGTTTGTAAGCGAAAGTTATGGTATTTTGTAAACGAAATTAACATGGAACAAAATAGTGAGTTAGTATCACTAGGCAAAGCATTAGATGAAACAAGCTATCAAAGAGTAAAAAAATCAATACTAATTGATAATACAATTAATATTGATTTTATGGAAAAAGGAACAATTTTACACGAAATAAAAAAGACGAAAGCAATAGAAGAAGCTGGAATCTGGCAAACAAAATATTATATGTATTATTTAGAAAAAAAAGGAATAAAAAACATAGAAGCGGAAATTGATTATCCACTGCTAAAAGAAATAGAAAAGGTAAAATTAGATGAAACAGATAAAAAAGTTCTAGAAAAAGTAGAAAAAAACATAAGAGAAATTCAAAATGACACTAAACCAAAAGAAGTATTAAACCAAAAGTTATGTGAAAAATGTGCCTATTATGATTTATGTTATATTTAGGAGGATGTATGAAACAATCATATTATTTGTATAAAAGTGGAAGATTGCAACGAAAAGACAACACATTAGAAATTGTCTACAAAGATGGGATGAAGAGAAGTATACCAATTGAAAGAGTAGATAATTTATACATTATGACAGAATTTGACTTTAATACAAGTTTATTAAATTTTATTTCACAATTTGGCGTTAGTATTCATTTTTTTAACTATTATGGATTTTATACAGGAACTTTTTATGCAAAAGAAAAACTAGTATCTGGAAAATTATTGATAGAACAAGTAAATGCATATAATGATAAAGAAAAAAGGCTATTTCTAGCAAAAGCTTTTATAGAAGCGGCAAGTTATAACATATATAGGAACTTAAGGTATTATGAAACAAGAGGGAAAAATGTAAAAGAAGATTTAGAGAAAATAGAATTTTTAAGAAAACAAATTAATTTATGTAAAAATGTACAAGAAGTAATGGGAATAGAGGGAAATATTAGAAAAACATATTATCAAGCATGGAATGAAATTATAAATCAAAATATTTATTTCGAGAAAAGAACCAAAAATCCTCCAGACAATGCAATTAACTCGATTATATCCTATGTAAATACTTTGATTTATACACGTGTTTTGAATGAACTATATAAAACGCAGCTAAATCCAACTATTAGCTATTTGCATGAGCCGTCAGAAAGAAGATTTTCGCTTTGTTTAGATATAGCTGAAATATTTAAACCAATTTTAGCAGATAGATTAATCTTTTCTATGTTTAATAAAAATCAAATAACAGAAGCTGACTTCGAACCTAATTTAAACTTTCTATACATAAAAGAAAATACACGAAAGGAAATTACAAAACAGTTGGATGAAAAAATGCAAACAACAATTAAACATAAAAAATTAAATAGAGAGGTAAGCTATGAGTATTTAATACGTTTAGAAATTTATAAAATTATAAAATATTTGTTAGAGAACACTGCATATGAAGGATTTAAAATGTGGTGGTAAAGGTGAGAAAAAATGTATGTAATATTGGTATACGATATAAATTTAGAAGAAAAGCAAGGAAATAAAGTTTTAAGAAATGTATTTAAAACATGTAAAAAATATTTAGTACATGTTCAAAATTCAACTTTTGAAGGAGAGCTATTAGAGTCTCAATATGTTAAGCTAAAAAAAGAACTAAGCCAATACATTAGAAAAGATAAGGATTCTGTTATTGTATTCCAAACGAGAAGTGAGAAATGGTTAGACAAACATTTTTTAGGTAAGAAAGAGGAAGATATCACATCTAATTTTTTATAAATATGTCGATGTAGAATAGTGTAAAAAGCATGAGAGTTCGACAGGAGGTTGAAACACTGTAAAATGTCCAAGAAGAGACAAGCGAGTATAAATAAATTATTGAAAATAAAATCAAGAATGACACATAGACAGAAAATAGACTGCAAATACGCCAATAGTGGGCAAGAAAGAGCTA
>CALXJM010000042.1 GCA_944388625.1 uncultured Clostridia bacterium | reverse complement strand
AACAATGTTCTCCCCTACGGTTGCTCTACTGGTTATTGTTTGTTTCTAATATTAATTTTGTTGTGATTTTGTAGGGGCGAACAGTGTTCGCCCGTTAACATTGTTGCTGTTATTTCGGTTTTGTTTTAGCAATTCCTCCGAAGCGCGGGCGAACAATGTTCTCCCCTACGGTTGCTCTACTGGTTATTGTTTGTTTCTAATATTAATTTTGTTGTGATTTTGTAGGGGCGAACAGTGTTCGCCAGTTAAGGTGCTTAATACTTTTGTTTATTTTAACATATGTTTATTTTAGTTGCAACTACTTTAATATATTTCTATCAATCTTTTAAAAAATAAAAATATTTTTATATACTTTACAAAAATCACTAAAAAAAATAGAAGAAAATAATTTCATCTATTTTTCTAAAATTTATTCTAATAAACCTTATATTTTATAAAAATGTTGATAGTCTTTATTTCCGTTCCAATTACCTCCCCATTTAAATCCATAAGATATAAATAGTTCATAACATAAATCTCCCGGCCCTATCATATGTTCTAAATTTTCATTGTTCCTATCTATATAAGCATATGAGCTTGCTGGCTCACATGTTCCATCAGCGTGTACATAAGGATTTTGCTTTGGATTAATATCAATTGCTAGTCCATAAGCATGTTTGGATAGTTTTGATGTGAGTCCAACATTTCTATAATTAAAGGCAGATGTATTATTATCTTCCATAGATTGCTCATCTGATGCTCCATATTCATCAACTAATCTCATTTTTTCAATTTGATATCCTTCTTTATATAGTGCTTTAAATATTTCTAAAATATCATTTGCTATACTAACATTTACAATCAGTTCTCCAACATAAACTTTTCCATCAAAACCATTGTGTAATAATTTTATATAGCGTAAATTATCTAAAGGAATTCTTGCACTAGAGGAATATGATTTTCCTGCTATTCTAGTATATGTTTCATCTTGAATCTCATAAGAACAAAAGTATTCCTCTAATGTTTCATCTTTTATTAAACTTTTATCTACTATATCTCCTGCTTTCATTTCATCTATGCTTTTATTCTTTTTAGGAATTACAACATATATTTCTTCTTCTGGATTTTCATTTAAAACAACTCTTATTAATTCTTCTTCCATAGCTTCTTCTGCTGGCTTTTCTACTTTAGAAATAGATGATTTTAAATCTTTTCTCTCTTTATAATTTGTAATCATAAAAGTTAACACGCATAATAAGGAAAATAGTAATATTATAGTAAAAGATGTTTTTAAAATATTAAATTCTTTTTTTATTTTGCTGTAATTATTCTTTTTTATTTCATATTCTTTTGATTTGGTTACAAGAATTTGATTCATGATATGCCCTTTCTTTTGATAAGTTCGTCTTGAGTATATGCATTTTTATTATATACTATTTTTATTATTTTGTCTAGAAAGTTATATCAGTTACAAAAAAACACTGATAAAATCTTTTTATATTTTATCAGTGCTTTTATTTTTTTGTTATATTAAGCTAATTCTACAACAGCTCCTGCTTCTGTAAATTTTGCTTTTAATTCTTCTGCTTCTTCTTTTTTAACTTTTTCTTTTACTGTTTTTGGAGCTCCATCAACTAAATCTTTTGCTTCTTTTAATCCTAGTCCTGTCGCATCTCTAACAACTTTAATTACTGCAATTTTATTAGCTCCTGCTTCTTTTAATACAACATCAAATTCTGATTTTTCTTCAGCCGCACCTGCTGCTGTTGCTCCAGCTACTGGTGCTGCAGTAGCTACTGCAGATACTCCATATTTTTCTTCAATTCCTTTTACTAATTCAGATAGTTCAATAACTGTTAAACTATCAATTTCTTCTAATAATTTTTCTATTTTTTCCATTTTCAAAATCCTTTCTTTTTTATTTTTAGACTTTTATATGCTCAGTCTTTTTAAGCTTCTTCTTTTTTAGTCTTTACTTGGTCAAGTGCAATAGCAAGCTTTGTAATATTTCCAAGTAAGCTTCCAGCAAGTTTTGCAAGTAATACCTCTCTTGATGGAAGTTTTGCTAAAGTAATAATTTCTTCAGCAGGAACTACTTTTCCATCAATAACACCTGCTTTAATTTTATAAAATTCATTATCTTTTGAATAAGAATATATTACCTTTGATGCTTCAAGATAATCTTCTTTACTTATAATAACAGCTGTTGGTCCTTCTAAAAATTCATCTAATCCCTCAATTTTGCATTCTTTCAATGCTCTTTTAGTTATGTTATTTTTTATAACACTATATTCTGCATTAATTGCTCTTAATTTGCTTCTTATGTTTGTTACATCAGACACATTAATTCCTCTGTAATCTGTTAAAAGTATAAGTTTTGCTTCTTTCATTTTTTCTGCTAACTTTGTAACTTCTTCTTGCTTTTGTTTAATAATTTTCTCATTTGCCATTTTCGTTTCACCCCCTTAAAAATAAACTCTAAATAAGCTACGAGGCATATTTAGAGTTTATTCTCCTTACTATACCTCGGTAGGTCTTATAAATGCCTACTGTCTTTGGCTTATTTTGTTGTATATATTTATTTTTGATCTATAAAGATACCTGGTCCCATTGTAGTAGATATAGCTACAGTTTTAATATATTGTCCTTTTGCAGCTGATGGTTTTGCCTTAACAATGGCTTCCATAACTGTGTTGTAGTTTTCAATTAGCTTCTCTTCTCCAAAAGAAACTTTTCCAAATCCTAAATGAATAATATTTGTTTTATCTAATCTGTATTCAACTTTACCAGACTTTATATCAGATACAGCTTTTTTTACATCCATTGTTACTGTTCCTGATTTTGGATTAGGCATTAACCCTTTTGGTCCTAAAATTTTTCCAAGTCTTCCTATAACACCCATCATATCTGGTGTTGCAACAATTACATCATAATCAAACCAATTTTCTTTTTCTATTTTTGGAACTAGTTCTTCAGCTCCTACAAAGTCAGCTCCTGCTGCTTCTGCTTCTTTTGCTTTATCACCTTTTGCGAATACTAATACTTTTAATGTCTTACCTGTTCCATTAGGAAGTACTACTGTACCTCTTACTTGTTGATCTGCTTGTTTTGAATCTACACCTAATTTTACATGTAACTCTAAAGTTTCGTCAAATTTTGCTTTTGGCATTTTTAATGCTAAGCTTATAGCTTCTTCTATGCTATATTTTTTTCCTTCTTCTAAGAGTTTTTCAGCTTCTAGAAATCTTTTTCCTTTTTTCATGTTTCCTCCTTTTGGTACAAACGGGGTTTTCCCCTCCCACCAATATATTTATCAAATTTTATTGATAACTTATTTTGCTACAACAACGCCCATAGAACGAGCAGTTCCTGCAACCATGCTCATAGCTGCTTCTATTGATGCTGCATTTAAATCTTCCATTTTCTGCTCTGCAATTTGTCTTACTTGTTCTTGTGTAATAGTTGCAACTTTGTCTTTATTTGGTTTTCCCGAACCTTTTTCAATTTTTAAAGCTTTTCTAATCAAAACTGCAACTGGTGGAACTTTTGTAATGAATTCAAAAGATTTATCTGCATACACTGTAATAACAACTGGTATAATCATTCCTGGTTGATTTGCTGTTCTGTCATTGAATTCCTTTACAAATTGCATAATGTTTACTCCACTAGAACCTAAAGCTGGTCCTACTGGTGGAGCTGGTGTTGCTTTCCCAGCTTCTATTTGTAGTTTAATTACATTTTTTACTTCTTTTTCTGCCATTTTTATGGCCTCCTTTTTTGAATAATTTTCTTTTTCTATATTTTCTGAACTTGATTAAATTCCAATTCTACTGGTGTTTCTCTTCCAAACATAGAAATTAAAACTTTTACTTTATTTTTTTCTTTGTTAATCTCCTGTACTACTCCTGTAAAATTTTCTAATGGTCCACTTAGTACTTTTATATTATCGTTAACTTCATAGTCCACATTTACAGTTGGAACTTCAAATCCCATATTTCTGATTTCTTCTTCTGTTAATGGAATAGGATCTGTTCCTGAACCAACAAAGCCAGTAACACCTCTTGTGTTTCTAACAATGTACCATGATTCTTCAGTTACAATCATTTTTACAAGAACATAGCCGGGAAAAACTTTTTTTAAGTTTGTTACTCTTTTCCCTTCTTTAATTTCGATCTGTTCTTCCATTGGTACTACTATATCAAAGAAGAAATCTTCTAATTCTCTATTTTTTACTGTCTTTTCCAAGTCTGTTTTTACTTTGTTTTCATATCCAGAATATGTATGAACAACATACCATTTTGGCTCTATTTTTTCATCTGCTTGAGACATATTTTAGCCTCCTTAAAAATTATTCTTGTATTATGTTAGTGTTTTCTGCTTGGTTTTCTGTATTTCCTACATCTTCTTCTACTACGTTTTGCTCTGTCTGTTCTTCTGCTGTACTATTTTCTTCTGAGCTATTTCCTACGTTTTCTGTTATGGATGTGTTTTCTTCTGCAGGCACAATATCTCTTAGCTTATTAATTCCATATATATTAAGTGCTTCAAAAGCTAAGTCTAATACAAGTACAATAATAGCTGTAACAATTACAATAGTAATAACTGCAATTGTATTATTTACAATTTGTTTTGGTGTTGGCCAAATAACTTTTTTCAATTCTGCTTTAAAAT
This sequence comes from uncultured Clostridia bacterium, assembly GCA_944388625.1. GTDB lineage: Bacteria > Bacillota > Clostridia > TANB77 > CAG-508 > CALXJM01. The sequence goes on along the minus strand of CALXJM010000042.1, from coordinate 3,954 downwards.
CTTTAAAAAAATGTTTTTTTTCTTTATTCTTTTTTGTTTCGTTAGCCATTTTTCTCCTCCTAAAAGGTTATTTTGTTTCTTTGTGTGCTGTACGTTTTTTGCAGAATTTACAGTATTTTGTAATTTCTAATCTATCTGTATTATTTCTTTTATTTTTTTCTGTCATGTAATTTCTTCTTTTGCATTCTGTACATTCTAATGTTATTGATTCTCTTGGTCCTTTTGAAGCCATTTTAACTACACCTCCATTTTAGTTTTGAAGCTATTTATTTAAACCGATGTGATTGAATTTTTAAATTCATGCTATAATACTTTATCACAATTTCCAGTGTTTGTCAACGTTTATAGCTTTTTTTATTGCAAAATATCAAAAATATTAAAAATCATAATCTGATTTCTCCAATTTCTCACGCAATAATAATAGAAAGCAATAGATAAAGATTGCTTTCTATTATTTTCTTTATTCATTTTCTCGTTCTTTTTGCATCATTTGTTTTTCCTTCATTTTTATAAGCCATGGAGCTACATCATAAGGAATATATGGTTCTATTTCTCCATTTTCTTCAATCAAATCTCCAACAAATGAAACTCCATTCATTATCTGATATTTTTTTATTCTTTCTACATCTAGCAATTTATTCCACACAGCTTTTTTATACATTTGGTCTTCCTGCATTTTATAAAAATCAATCTCTCCTGCAATGACAATTCTTTTATGATAATCTCCGCCTCCAATTCGATATAATTTAAACGTTTCATTTCCATAAGATGCTTCTCCTATTTCCGTCAGTTTTCTTCGTCCACCGCCAAAATAAGTTCTACGATGTTTTAATTCTTTATCTTGCATGTCACCATCTTGTATCAAAAGACCTTGATTAGCTCTTAAACTGTGCAGTATATTTTCCTTACTAAATGCTCCTGCAAATGCAATTCTAGGATTTCTTTTCATATCTTCTATATAGTCCCTTTCAGAATACAACTCAAAATCTATTTTCATTCCCTCATATTCAGTTCTTACTTTATATTCATAAAAAGTAGTAAAAAACCAATCTTGTGGTTTTCTTTCAAAAATGCGGTTAGGTTCTTCAACTATAGTAATCTTTTCTCCATCGTTTCTCATATAAGAAATTGTATGTTCTTTTCTATAGGATTCTGCATTTGCTTTTCTTACTTTTTCTTTTTCTTCTTCATTTTTTCTTCTTTCTTCTTCTGTCATGTTATGTTTTGTTTCATTTTGTTCTCGCATTCGTATATATCTTAAATCATCATCTATTTTTTCTTTATTTTTTTCCATCTCTGAGCTAATTCCATTTAGTACTGCCATAATTTCTCCATTTTCTTGTTTTTGCTTTTCATCTACAAATAAATCAGGATGATATATACTAGATATTCTTCTCATTACAGCTCTAATAATTTTTATATCACAATATTCTTCCACATTCTCTTTACACTTTTTTGCATATTTAGGATTAGTTTTTTTATAGTAATTGTCTAAAATCCTAAAAATATCATAATAAGATAATGTTCTTCCATACTTTGTTGCTTTTTCCAATGCTTCTTTATCAATATACTGTATATGATTTTTCAAATATTCTATGTCTTGCATATTTTTCACCTTCTTAAAAATTTTATTTTTTTCTTACAGAATATCCAAATTTTCCTATTTTTTTTCCCAATTTATAATAATTTCCATTAGCATATGAAATAAGATTACATTTATTAATATCAAAAGCGCCTTTTTCATTGATATATTTGTTGTCAGCATCAATGCACAATACCTCTCCTACGAACATGTGATGACTTCCTAAAGGAATAATTTCTTTTACTTTACATTCGATTGATACAGGGCTTTCTTTTAAAAGAGGACATTTAACATATTTTGCATTTTCTTTATGTAAATGTAATTCCTTAAATTTATCTACCTTGGCTCCACTTTTTACTCCACACCAGTCTGTTGCATAGCATAAATCTTCATTTGTGAGGTTAATTACAAATTCTCCGGTTTCTTTAATAATATTGTACGAATATCTTTCTGGCTTTATCGATATATATGCCATAGCAGGATTTGTATTTAAAGTTCCTGTCCAAGCTACTGTAATCAAATTTGCATGTTCGTTGCTTCCACAAGAAACTAAAACTGCTGGTACTGGATAAACAAAGTTGCCTGATTTCCATTCAATTTTCATAATTATTCTCCTTATATCTATCGTTCTTCTGGGAATTCTCTTTCGATTTTTTCTTTTTTCTGGTTTGATTTCTTTTTAATTCTTTCTGAGTCCCATTCAATACGAGATTGTGCGACAAAGTTATTTTTATCTTTTGAAAAAGAAATTGCATTCATTCCTGCAATTAATTCCAAAATTGATGATTCTAAATTAGAAATTTGGCTTTCCAATTTTCTATCCGGATTCATTCCAGTAGAAAATCCTATTCCTCTATTTTTTGGACCTGTTTTTTGAATTCCAATATAAAGTAAATTATCTCCTTTATTTGCCAAGTCTAAATATTTTCTATCCATAAACACATTTGCAACATAATTTCTTTTTGCTTTTTGCTTTTCTGGATTTTCTCCTTCAATATGATTTAAATTTAGATTACTAACAAATCCTCCTGTGTTTGCAATTTTTTCATCTTCTTCCCTATCTGTAAACAAATATATGCCAAATCTTTCTTTTGATTTCTTATTTTCATTTTTCTTTATAGTAACAGAGCCTGTTCTAAAAATGGAAATTGAAGAGCCATCTTGTCTTTCAAATCTTTCCCTGTATACACTTGCATCTCTTAAGGTCTGATTAGTCTCTTGTTTTTTATTTTCTTCTTCGATTAATTCTCTAACAAACTGCCATTCTCTATTTGTTCTCATATCTATTTTTCTGTTTCTTCCTAAAATATCGTCTCTTGTCATATATGCTGTTGAAAAGATTTTTTTAAAGAAACTATCTGTAAATATTCTCTCCATAATATAATCATAATCGCAATTTCTATTTGTATTATATCTCTTTTTATATTGTTCTTCCCATATACTTCGTGTTAATTCTAATACAAGTGATAATTCTTCTTTTGACATACTAGTATAAAAGGTAGTTTCAAATTCTAAACTATTTTCGGCTGTTTTTGCTTTTTTTATTAGTTTCCCTTTATACAACTCAACTGCATTTCCAGTACTTGAGTCATATCCTATCTCAGGTTCTTTTGCTAAATAAATTTCAACATCGGAATGTCGTCCAAATGTCGTGTGTGGTGCACTACCTAAGTCAAATTTCCATAAGACAGAGTCAAATGCTAACTTAAGTTTTGATTTAGCCGCATCTTGTGCCCTGATCAATACTCCGTCTTGTAGACCTCTTAAAGCGCTTTCTAATGTTCCTTTCCTTCCTACCATTTTCTTAGGAGCTTTTTTTGCTTTTTCACTAGTGGTTTTATTTTCTACTTTTGTAGCTTCATTAAGCATTATTTCTGCTCTTTGAATACTATTTTTAGTTTCTAGAATGGTTTGAATATAAGTTTCAAAATCATCATATTCGCCTTGGTCAAATTTATTTTTTAGCTCTTGAATTGAGTTTGAAGGTTTATATAAAATTCTTTTTGCATTTAATTTTTTTATCATGTTTTTTTGTTTTTCCAAATAAAAGTCAATAACATAAGCATAATCTTTAGGTATTTTTCTCATTAGTTCTTTTTGTTTTTCTTTGTCATGTATTTTAACAGTTCTTCTTAAGATTGCTTCAACCAATTTCTCTGGTAAATCTTTTCCGTTTAGTGTTCGGCATAAACATCACTACCTTTGTACAAATATATTTTTATTATATCATATTTGGCAAAAAAAGACAAATTCCTACTTTTTGATTTACAAAAAATACGAATTTGTCTTAAAAAAATATAAAACTGGCGACGACCTATTTTCCCAGCAGGGTAACCTACAAGTATCTTCGGCATTTAAGAGCTTAACTTCTG
>CALXJM010000041.1 GCA_944388625.1 uncultured Clostridia bacterium | reverse complement strand
GGCTCGAAGTGGAATCGAACCACTGACACGGGGATTTTCAGTCCCCTGCTCTACCAACTGAGCTATCGAGCCAAATAAATAAAGTTAAACAAAAAAATGGCGACCTGGAACGGGCTCGAACCGTCGACCTCTAGCGTGACAGGCTAGCGTTCTAACCAACTGAACTACCAGGCCAAAAAATGGTGGGCGCAATAGGGCTCGAACCTATGACCCCCTGCTTGTAAGGCAGATGCTCTACCAGCTGAGCTATGCGCCCATTTCTTGTGACATTTGTAAGTATACTAAATTTCATTTTGAATGTCAATACTTATTTTAAAAATTTTTTAAAAAGTGTTGAAAAAATTTCATATTTAATATAAAATCTTAACATGATTTATATTAGGAGGAGGGATGTGATTGATCACTTTAGATACAGTAAGGGAAAGCAAAGAAGTTCAAGAGTTAGTCTTAGCAACTGAACAGCAACTAAAAGTTTTAGGGTATACTGAACATTCAACTCGACATATGAATATCGTTTCTAAAAGAGCACGGGCACATATTAGAAGTTTTAGGGTATGATAGCAATCGAATTGAGCTTGCTAAAATAGCAGGATACTTACATGATATTGGTAATGCTGTAAATCGTGTAGATCATGCACATACGGGAGCAATTCTTGCTTACAATCTACTAAAAGATATGGGAATGGATGCAAAAGAAAGAACTGAAATAATGATGGCAATAGGAAATCATGATGAAAAAACAGGTACTGCTGTTAGTGATATATCTGCAGCGATTATATTAGCAGACAAATCGGATGTTCACAGACTTAGAGTTGTTAATCCTAATATGGCAAAATTTGATATACATGATAGAGTAAATTATGCGGTTACAAATGCAGAATTAAGAGTAATAAAAGAAGAAAATAAAATTGTATTAGACTTAGCCATTGATACTAAAATTTGTCCTGTATTAGATTATTTTGAAATTTTTATGGAGAGAACTATGATGAGCAAATTTGCAGCTAAGTATTTAAATGTAATTTTTGAGCTAATTATAAATGATACAAAATTATTATAGGAGGAAAATTCATTGAAAACAAATAAAACGCTAAAGAAAATAGTACTAATTTTAATTATTTTAGTAGTGTCTTTTATATCCTTATGTGGAATTTTTATAAAAAACACAAACCGCTACGAAAATAAAATACCAGAATATAATTATGGAATGCAATTTGCTGGAAGCAGAGTAATAGATTTACAAGTAGACTTAACTGAGGAAGAAACCACAATAGAAACAGAAGAAAATGAAAATCAGGAAGCAGAAACAACAAATGAAGAAGAGGAACAAGAGCCGGAAACTGAACTAGTTCCAGTTAATTCGCCAGAGATTTTAACACCGGATAATTATAAAAAATCAAAAAAAATATTAGAAGCAAGGCTAAAAGCTTTAGGAGTACAGGAATATATAATAAGACAAAATTCAGGGAATGGAAATATCACAATAGAAATTCCGGAAAATAGTCAAACTGATGATATTATAGGAGTACTTAATACAACTGGTAAATTTGAAATGACTGATGCCGAAACAGGGGAGATTTTATTAGATAATAGTCATATTAAATCAAGCCAAGTATTGTACAACACAGAAACTAATGGAACAACAATATATTTAGGAATCAGCTTTAATAAAGAAGGAAAACAAAAATTAAAAGAAATAAGTGAAAAATATGTAAAAACAGAAGATGAAGAAGGAAATGACACAACAAAAAATGTGACCATGCGAATTGATGAGCAAGAAATCGTAAGTACCTATTTTGGAAGCACTATCGAAAATGGAGAAATTACATTACCTATGCAAGAAGGAATTACAGACGTAGAAACAATGCAAGAATATTTGCAATCAACAGGTAATGTAGCAGCTGTTATTGATAATGGAAACATACCAATTGTATATACATTAGAAGACAATAGATATGTATTCGCAGAAGAAAACAATACTATAAATTTAATAAAAATAATAGCTATTGGAATGGGTATTTTAGGAACTATTTATTTTATTATAGCCTACAAGAAAAAAGGAATTCTTGCAAGCTTTTTAGGATTAGGATTTGTAAGTATACTATTACTGCTTGCGCGTTATACAAATATTATTATAACTATGGAAGGAATTTTTGCTAGTTTCTTTATTAGCATTATAGCTTATTTATACTTAATAAAATTACTAAAAGAATTGAAGAATAAACAAGTAGAAGAATTAAAACCAATTTTTTATAAAAACTTAAAGAATACAATTTTGAATTTATTACCTTTATTTGTAATTGCTATTGTATTTGCTTTACAGCCTGCTGCATTAGTAAACAGCTTTGGAATGGTAATTTTCTGGGGAATAGCAATCTTTTTCGCATACCTTGTTTGGTTTGCAAAATGGATATTTGTTGATTTAGAATGTAAAGGAGGCATAAAGGCAAAATGAAAACAAAAAAACAAAAAATTATAGGAATTATTTTAATTGTATTCTTGTTAATGGGGATTGGAATAACACTCACCAAAGGATTGAATTGGAGCCTAAACTATGGCCCCACTGATATTATACAAATGAGCTTAGAAAATGACTTTGAAAATCAGGACATAAAAAATATAGTAGAAGAAGTAATTCAAGACAAAGCTATAGTACAGAAGGTAGAGATATTTGGAACCACAGTATTAATAAAAGCCAAAACTATAACAGAAGAACAAATTGATTCAATTTTAGCAAAAATTAATGAAAAATACGAGCTTGAAAAAACCAGAGATGACATAATTGTAGGAAAAATAAGTAACTATAGAGGAAGAGACATAATAAAACCATATATTGTTCCAATGAGTATATCAATTGGAATAATAGCTATATATATTATTATAAGATGCAGGAAAAATAATATAATAAAATTAATAATGGAATTTATAGGAGAACTTGTCATTACAGTTTTAATTGTTCTAAGTGCTTATGCTATTTTTAGAATACCAGTAAATTCACTTACAATGCCAATTACACTAATTGCTATTACTACTTATATTTTATTAAGCATAAGAAAAATGGAAAGTATACCAGAAAAAATAAAATAAATTGCACAAATAAAGTACTAGTCTAATATACTATAGTATATTAGGCTAGTACTTTTTAACGATTATTTATTAAAAAAATTTCTTATTTTACAAAAATATAATTAAAAAAAGGGGGATGTTAAATGTTTAAAAAATTTAGGAGAAAACTTTTAAAAAGAGATATTTCAGCTCAAATTAATCAAATTGATGAAAAAACTTTTTTAGAATTAAGAAAAAAGAATAACAATATAACTTTAATAGACGTAAGGAGCATACAAGAATATAACGAAGGACATAGACCAGGAGCTATACTAATACAAAGCTTTGAAGCAAACCAAAAAGCAGAAAGGATATTAAAAGATAAACAAGCTATTCTTGTACTTTATTGTAGCACAGGTGTAAGAAGTAAAAAAGTAGCAGAAATATTATTAAAAAAAGGGTATAAAAATGTAAATATCCTAGAACAATAGAAAGTGAAAGAAAACAAAAATGTGAAAAATATAAAAAAGATTTATAGAAAAATAAGGAAAAAACAATTGCTTTTTTAAATGTTATGTAATATAATTGTAACGAAAATGAAATACAAATGTAATAAACGAAAGGACAGATGGTTAATGTTTGGCTTTGGACAAGATATAGGAATAGATTTAGGAACAGCAACAGTAATTGCATATGTAAAAGGCAAAGGAATTGTTTTAAGAGAACCATCAGTAGTTGCTGTTGATAATAATACAGGAGAGGTACTTGCTATTGGACAAGAAGCTAGGAGAATGCTAGGAAGAACACCAGGAAACATAGTAGCTACAAGACCTTTAAAAGATGGAGTAATTTCTGATTATACTGTTACTGAAAAAATGCTTAAACACTTTATAAGCAAAGTTTGTGGAAGATTTGTACTATCTCCAAGAATTATGATATGTATACCTTCACAAGTTACAGAGGTTGAAAAGAAAGCAGTCATTGATGCTGCTTCACAAGCCGGAGCAAGAAAAGTATATTTAATAGAAGAACCAATTGCAGCAGCCATTGGAGCTGGAATAGACATTGCAAAGCCATGTGGCAATATGATTGTAGATATAGGTGGAGGAACTACAGACATTGCAGTGATTTCATTAGGAGGATCTGTTGTTAGTACTTCATTAAAAGTAGCAGGAGACAAACTAGATGAATATATTGTGAAATATATTAAAAGAAAACACAATGTTATGATAGGAGAGCGAACAGCCGAAGAGCTAAAAGTAAATATAGGATGTGTTTACCCTAAAATACAAGATACAGAAATGAGTATTAGAGGAAGAGATTTAATTACAGGACTTCCAAAGACTATTAATATTCATTCAAGCGAAATGATGGAAGCTTTAGAAGAACCTGCAATGATGATTGTAGAAGCAGTCCACTCTGTTTTAGAAAGAACCCCACCAGAATTAGCAGCAGACATCAGTAACAAAGGAATTTATATGACAGGAGGAGGTTGCTTAGTTGATGGACTAGACAAACTCTTAAAAGAGCAAACTGGAATTAACGTTATGATTGCAGAAGATGCTATATCCTGTGTAGCAATTGGAACAGGTAAAGCTTTAGATAATTTAGATGTATTAGATGGAAAAATAAAAAAATAGGAAAAGAGTATAAAATTACATGGAAAATATAAGAAAGACCGTAGCTCTAATTACATTACGGTTGCAAAGTAAATAGTTATGAAAGCAATGCTATGGCGCAAAAATTAATAGAACATGGATTTGAAATTGTGGAATTTGGAACAATTGCAGATATTTATATTATTAATACATGCACAGTAACAAATATAGCAGATAGAAAATCAAGACAAATGGCAAGAAGGGCAAAACAATTAAATCCTAAATCAATTGTTGTAGCTATTGGATGCTATGCTCAAGTAGCTCAAAGCGAACTGGAAAAAATTGATGAGATTGATTTAGTACTTGGAAATAATGAAAAAAAACAAATTGTAAAATATCTGGAAAATTATAATATAGAGAAAAAACATGAAATAATAGATATATTTAGCCAAAAAGAATATCTAGAATATGGAGACATTACATATACAGAAAAAACAAGAGCAGTTGTAAAAATTCAAGATGGTTGTGACAGATTTTGTACATATTGCATTATTCCATATGCTAGAGGAAGAGTAAGAAGCAGAACAGTAGAAAATATATTAGAAGAAATCAAAAAAAATGTAGAAAATGGAATTAAGGAAGTAGTTATTACAGGAATTCATATAGCTTCTTATGGAAAAGACTTAAATAATATAAGTTTAATTAATTTATTAGAGTGCATAAACCAAATACCTGATTTAAAAAGAATTCGTTTAGGTTCACTAGAACCAACTATTATAACAGATGAATTTGTAACAAGACTTTCTAAACTTGAAAAAATATGTCATCATTTTCACCTCTCTTTACAAAGTGGATGCAATGACACTTTAAAAAGAATGAATCGAAGATATACAGTGGAAGAATTTAAAAAAGTAGTAGAAAGACTAAAAAGAACATATCCAGAAGTTGCTATTACAACAGATATTATCGTAGGATTTCCAGGAGAAACCGAAGAAGAATTTGAGCAAACAAAAAAATTCTTAAAAGATATCAAATTCTATAAAATGCATGTATTTAAATACTCTCCAAGAAAAGGAACAAAAGCAGCAACAATGAATGCACAAGTTTCAGGGGAAATTAAAGAAAAAAGAAGTAATGAACTTATATGCATTTCAAACAAAAATGAACAAGAATATATAGAACAATTTATAGGAAAAGAAATGGAAGTATTGTTAGAAGAACAAGAAGGCGATTACATAAAAGGACACACAGAAAATTATATAACAGTAAAAATTAAAGCAAATCAAGGAAATGAAAACGAATTACGCACAGTGAAACTACAAAAAAGAGATGGAATGGAATTAATAGGTGTTGCATAATAGATAAAAAATACGAAAAATGTAATATAATTGTAATAAAACTGTAACAAATATTTAATAAACAAATTTTGCCAAAACACTTGTAAATAATTACTAAATGTAGTATATAATATATATATATTAAATTATTTATCTTACTAAGGAGGAGAAAAAATGGAAGAATACGTAAAAGAAAACGCAACTGGAGTAATAGAAGGGGTAACAACAACAGGAAAAGTAAATTATGGCGCTGGAGTAGCAGAAAATGCTAGCGAAATGGGAGCTAACATTGCTTATGATTCAGCTGCAACAATAAATACATCAGCTACAGCCAATGCAACAGTAGCTTCTAATTTACCAACAGAATTAGGATTTTGGTCAAAATTAAAATCATTCTTTCTACAAGAAATCAGAGTTGAACTAACACCAAGACAAAAGAAAATAGAAAAAGAATTAAACGATTTCTTATTTCAAGAGATATCATTTGGAAAAAAGAAGAAATAAGATGCAAACAAGAGCCTAACTATCTCTTATATAATTAGCTAAGGCTGATTATATAAGAGATAGTTAGGTCTTTTTCGTTTTGTTGCACAGAATAAAATAGCACAGTACGTGTATTGGCGAACATTGTTCGCCAATACAGAATTGAACATAATTAATATTAGCAATAAACAATATTAGGCAGAACACACGTAGGGGCGAACAGCGTTCGCCCGCCACTTCGGAGAAATTGCTAAAATAAAATAAAAGGAGGAAAAAATGAAGAAATTAAGAAATGCAAAAGGAATAACCCTAATAGCACTAATAATAACAATAATAGTATTATTAATACTAGCAGGAATAACATTAAGCACACTAGCAGGAAGAAGAGGCATAATAAATCAAGCACAAAATGCAGAAAAAGAACACACAAAAGTAGCATTAGAGGATATAACTTTGGTAACATACCAAAGCTTAGATAACAAAGGAAATACAGACACAACAAAACTAGAACAAGGATTAAATGATATAGGAGCAACAATAAAAAGCAAAACAGAAAATAAATGGACAGTAGAACAAAATGGATACGAATTTGAAATAAACATAGAAACAAGAGACGTAATAGCAAAAGGAGAAACAGGAGGAACGGGAGAAGGAATAGAAAAATTAGTAGACATGTTTAGACAAGCAGAAACAGATGGATGTACAAATGAAGATGGAACTTGTGATAATCCAAATCATTTACATGTGGGAGATTATGTGAATTATCAAAATCCAACAACAGGAACATACACAATAACTGGAGATAAATCAGGAATGGATGCTAACCAAACATATAGCATAGCAAATAATCAATTAAATTGGAGAGTATTAGGAATAGATGGAGAAACAGGTGGTTTAAAGCTAATAGCAGGGAGCCCAATGAAATTAAACAACATAGATGGAAAAAATGATCCATATTTATATATGTATGGTGCAAGAGCATATTTATATGGAATACAAGAAATAGATAAAGCATGTGAAATGTATAAGAATAATCATGCTATAAAAGCAAGAAGTGTAAAAATAGATGATATAAATGAATTAGCAGGAATTGAAGAAGAAGATATAAGCACTTATAATATTATGCCAATATTAGGTTTAGGTAGTGTTGCACCATATGGTTCATCATATAGTTATACTGGTTACACACCAGAAGGCTGGATAAATGGAGATGGAAAAACAACTGTTACAGGAGAAGCAAAAGGATATGCTTATTTTTCAAATGAAATTACTAGTAGTGTTTCTTCTCGATCTATGAGTTCTAGCGGTGGATCTAGTGAATTACCAGTGATACCTATGCCAAGTACTAGAGCAAGAAAAATGATATTTGATAATTTAGATTATACTCATGGTAAGGATTACTGGCTTGCATCTAGTGGTGTATTGTCGCATCCTAGCTTTGGCTATGCTAATTTTGCGCCATATGCTGTTTGTGAGCGTTATGGCGTGACGATGGCAGGCTTTAGTATCGGCTGTCGATTCTCTTCGGGTGGCTACGAGGGCGGCGACCTTTACGCGGTGCGCCCAGTAGTTATTCTAAAATCTGATATCACAAAAGACCAAATAAGTAAAATAGCAGACAAAACAGAAGAAACATGGAATTACAATGGTGGAGAATGGAATGTTCAATTTAAAAGCATATAATGAAGTTTGCAGAAATACAAAAAACAAAAATAAAGTAAGAAATTATAAAGAGTATAAATGTGTGTATATATCTAGAATTTATGATGCACTTAAGAATAAAAAATATGAAGTTGGTCCATATAATGTTTTTACTATATATGAGCCAAAAGAAAGAAGAATAGTTAGCCAAGGGTTACATGATAAAGTAATAAATCATTTAGTAAGTAGAGAAATATTAATGCCTTCAATTATACCTTGCTTAGTAGATGAAAATGTAGCAAGCAGAGAAAATATGGGAACAAAAAAGGGATATGAATTATTGAAAAAATATCATAGAAAATGTAAAGTAAAATACGGAGAATATTATATTTTAAAATGCGATATTAGTAAATTTTTTGCAAGTATTAGCCAAGTAAGATTAAAAGAAAAGTTAAAGATAAAGTACTATGTACGCTATCAAGATGATTTTTTGTTATTTCATGAATCTAAACAATATCTAAAATATTGTTTAGAAGAGATAAAACAATTTTTAAAAAAGGAAGGATTGGAACTAAATAGAAAAAGTAGATTATATAAATCTACGAATAATTTTATATTTTTAGGAAGAAATAGCAAAGGTAGATATACAAAATATAGAGATGTAAGAAGAAAGATAAAAAAGAAAAAATATTTATATGAAACAGGTAAAATAAATTTAATGAGTTATATGAGTACAAGAATGAGTTATAGTAATTTATTAAAGAAGGAAATTAGAGATTTTTAATTTTTTCTAAGAAGAGAAACAATGCTAACGGGCGAACAATGTGTATAGTATAGTAACATAGTATACAGAATGTAAATAGACATAGTATACAACTTCCGAATATAA
>CALXJM010000040.1 GCA_944388625.1 uncultured Clostridia bacterium | reverse complement strand
AAACAGCTATATTTGAAGCTTATGAAGCTCCAGATGCAGAATCAGCAGAATAATAAATTTTGAAATAAAAGAGGCATACTTTATAGTATGTCTTTTTTGCGTTTAAATATATATATCAAAATTCTATATAAAAAATCTTGATAGGCTTTTGTAAAATTTGTGTGACCTATATAGAAAAAAATAAATGACTGTGATATAATTAAAACGATATAAAAATATAAGAATACTAGCAAAATATCATATACTTATTGAAGGGAGAAAAATAAAAAATGGAAGAAAGTATAGAAAACAAGAGAAAGAATTACGATAAATTCTATTATCGATGGATTAAATTCACAGAAAATGGAGGAGTTTGCATGTCTTTTGAAAAATGCAATATTAATGAACAGCTAATAAAAGATTTAAATGATATGGGGATAGTACAAAGAAGTGAAAAAGAAAGAACAATCCATTATGCTAATGACTTGTATAATACATATGTAAAAGAACAAGAAGAAGGTAAATTGACATAAAGTAGAATAAAGTGTATAATAAAAGTATGCACTACTATGAGTAGTGTAAATTAAACAAGGAGGCTATGACAAGATGCAGAAGGAAGATGTAAATGGTGTAATTCAATGCCCTCCCGGGTATTGGTTCCTACGGACAAGCGACGGTGAACTGGCAAGGAGCCAGAATGGCTTTCCACTCATAGTTACACCAGCAGCGAATGCCACCAAATTCCATCAACCCAACGAAGAACAGATGAAGTTCGTAGAAGCCTATGGTAGAGGCCGTAGCGAGATTTATATCTACGAGCTTAGAACAACAAAGTAGCCCAAAAATCCCGCGGAAATTTCCGCGGGATTTCTTGTGCTTAAGAACGGTTATTCCAATCATTATAGTATTTCCTAAGGATATCCTCTGTATAGGTGTAGAATTGAATAATCAAGGGTGAAGAGGATATTAGCAAACGATTTGAAATAGAAAAACCATGAGAATGAAGCCATTCTATGTATGTTCTATAATCAAAGTTGCAACTATGGGTATATGTGTAACGAGTAAACACAAGGTAAATACCAGCATCTGCATAATAATTCTTATAAAAGTCAAAGAGATTGAAATCCGAGAAAGATATTTCAATTTGCCTATTTGCTTCTAGTGAAGAATTGGGAACAGCTGGTTTTACCGTAATACCAGAAAGCCAAAACTTTTCTTGCAATACCCAAAAACCAGTAGGTTCTAAATGATAACACCGAATGCAATCAGGAAACATAAGCACACCTCCTAAAAAATTTACCAAATTATAACATAGATTTAGAAAAAATACAAATTTTCCAAAAAATGTTGACATAGAGGCATTATCGTAGTATAATTAACAAGCGTGAAGATTTGCGATGAAGCAGGAGGTGGCTACATCCTTACGGATGGAGGGAATTTCTGCAGAGTATGTCTTGGCTTTAGACCAGGCGGATAAGTTATAAAAAGAAAGCACTTATCCTAAGAGAATTAAAGATGCTTAGGATATTAAAAAGGTGAAACAAGAAACACCAGGGTGCGTTGAAAAGTAACTTGCCTAGGATTATTAATTTAAGGAGGGAAATTACTATGGCAACAAATCAAAGTGTAGGAAGTGACAAAATGAGAATTCGTTTAAAAGGATATGACTATGTTGTTTTAGATCAGTCTGCTGAAAAAATAGTGGATACTGCTAAAAGAACAGGAGCTCAAGTTTCTGGACCAATTCCACTTCCAACAGAAAAAGAAGTTATAACTGTAATACGTTCACCACACAAGCACAAAGATTCAAGAGAACAATTTGAGATGAGAACACATAAAAGAGTTATAGATATTCTTTATCCTACACAAAAAACAGTAGATACTCTTATGAAATTAGAGTTACCAGCTGGTGTGGATATTGAAATTAAATTGTAATTTGATTTACAATTAATTATTTTAAATTACCAAAAAAGGTAGAACAGAACCAAGCTGATGAAAATCAGCCAATAGTTAGGAGGAATAAAAATGAAAAAAGGAATTATCGGGAAAAAGATTGGAATGACACAAATTTTCGATGAAAAAGCAAATGTTATTCCAGTAACTGTTATAGAAGCTGGTCCATGTACTGTAACACAAGTAAAAACAGTAGATTCAGATGGATATAACAGTGTACAATTAGGATTTGGAGAAATTAAAGAAAGAAAAATAAATAAACCAAAGAAAGGACATTTTGCAAAAGCAAATTTAACACCAAAAAAACATTTAAGAGAATTTAGATTAGAAAAAATCGAGAATGTAAAAGTTGGTGATGAGTTAAAAGCAGATGTCTTTACTGTAGGAGAAAAAGTAGACATACAAGGAATTACAAAAGGAAAAGGATTTCAAGGTGTTATTAAACGCCATGGACAATCTAGAGGACCAATGGGACATGGATCTATGTATCATAGAAGACCAGGTTCTATGGGAGCAACATCTACACCAGGTAGAGTTTTCAAAGGAAAAAAATTACCAGGACATATGGGATGTACAACTGTTACTATACAAAATTTAGAAGTAGTAGCAGTAGATTTAGATAAAAATGTAATATTAGTGAAAGGTAGTGTACCAGGTCCAAAAGGTGCAATACTAAAAATTAAAGATGCAGTGAAAGCATGTTAAGAAGGAGGATGACAAAGAATGCCTAAAATAGATGTGTATAATATAGAAGGAAAAAAGGTTAGCGACATTGATTTAAAAGATGAAATCTTTGGTATTACACCAAATGAAACTGTTGTACATAGTGTGCTTGTAAATTATATGGCTAATCAAAGACAAGGAACACAAAGCACAAAAACTAGAGCAGAAGTATCTGGTGGCGGAAGAAAACCATGGAGACAAAAAGGTACTGGTAGGGCAAGACAAGGTAGCATTAGAGCACCACAATGGATTAAAGGTGGTATTGCTTTAGGTCCAAAACCAAGATGTTACAAATATAGAGTAAATAAAAAAGAAAAACAACTAGCAGTTAAGTCTGTATTAAGCTCAAAAATTTTAGATAATCAACTAGTAGTACTAGATAAAATTGATTTTAATGAAATTAAAACAAAGCAAATGGTAACAGCAATGAAGAACTTAAAGTTAGAAGGAAAAACATTATTTATATTACCAGAAAAGAATGAAAATGTACAAAAATCAGCAAGAAACATAGAAGGTGTAAAAACAACATTAGTTAATACAATGAATGTGTATGATTTATTAAAATATAATAAATTAATTATTACTGTAGACACCGCTAAAAAAATCGAGGAGGTGTATGCATAATGTTGCCAGAAGATATTATTATAAAACCTATTATTACAGAGAAAAGTACTATGGAAATACAAAGTGGAAAATATACTTTTGAAGTTGCTAAAAAAGCAGGTAAAATTCAAATAGCTACAGCTGTAGAAAAATTATTTGAAGTAAAAGTATTAAAAGTAAATACAATGAATGTAAAAGGAAAAGAAAAAAGAGTAGGAGTTCATACAGGAAAAACACCAGACTGGAAAAAAGCAATTATAACAATTGATACAAACCCTACAGATAAGAAATATAAAGATTCAATTGAAGCTTTCGGAGCATAAATAAAGAGAGCTCAAAATAACTAGAATGAACTAGGAAAATAAATTTTAGCTAGTTTTAAAACTAGGAAAACAAAATTATAAAATTCGGAAGGAGAAAGAAAATGGGAATAAAACACTATAAACCAATTACACCATCATTAAGAAATATGACAACTTCTACATTTGAAGAAATTACTAAAAAAACACCTGAGAAATCACTACTTACTACTAAAAAGAAGAAAGCAGGAAGAAATTCTTATGGTAGAATTACAGTAAGACATCAAGGTGGTGGAAATAGACAAAAGTACAGAATTATTGATTTTAAACGTAAAAAAGATGATATGTTTGCAACTGTTATTGGTATTGAATATGATCCAAACAGAAGTGCAAATATCGCATTAGTTCAATATGAAGATGGCGAAAAAGCTTATATATTAGCACCTGTTGGGCTAAAGGATGGAGATAAAGTTGTTTCAGGACCAAATGCAGATATTCGTACTGGAAATTGCTTACCAATTGAAAATATACCAGTAGGTACTATGATTCATAATATTGAATTAAAACCAGGGCAAGGTGGAAAAATGGTAAGAACTGCTGGAGGCGAAGCTCAACTTATGGCAAAAGAAGGAAATTATGCACATATAAGACTTCCATCTGGAGAAATGAGATTAGTTTTAGCTAGATGTAGAGCTACTATTGGAACCATCGGAAATACAGATCACGAAAATATTAAATTGGGAAAAGCAGGAAGAAAGAGACATATGGGTGTAAGACCAACTGTTAGAGGAACTGTTATGAACCCAGTAGATCACCCTCATGGTGGTGGTGAAGGTAGAGCGCCAGTAGGACATTCTGGACCACTTACTCCTTGGGGCAAACCAGCACTTGGATATAAGACAAGAAAGAAAAATAAACATTCGAATAAGTATATTGTTAAAAGGAGGAAATAAAACATGTCAAGATCAAGCAAAAAAACACCTTTTGTAGCTCCAGAATTATTAAAGAGAGTAGAAGCTATGAATGAAACAGGAAAAAAAGATGTTTTAAAAACATGGTCAAGAGCATCAACAATCTATCCACAAATGGTAGGACATACAATTGCTGTTCATGATGGAAGAAAACATGTACCTGTTTTCATAACAGAGGAAATGATAGGACATAAACTAGGGGAATTTGCTCCAACAAGAACATTTAAAGGTCATGCTGGAGAAAAAACAACAACAGTAAAAAAATAAATTTGTGATAAGTCATAAAAATGACAAATTAAAAGGGAGGTAAAAAAATGCCAGAAGAAATAGTAGAAGCAAGAGCATCTCTAAATTATGCTAGAATAGCTCCAAGAAAAGTGAAAATAGTAGCAGATTTAGTTAGAGGCAAAAATGTAGATGAAGCTTTAGCAACAATAAAATTCACACCAAAAGCTTCGGCAGAAATTTTAGAAAAATTATTAAAATCTGCTATCGCTAATGCAGAAAATAATCATCACATGGACAGAAGTAAATTATATATTTCTGAGATTTATGCAAACCAAGGACCTACATTGAAAAGAATTAGACCAGCAGCAAAGGGGTCTGCATTTAGAATTAGAAAAAGAACAAGTCATATTACAATTGTTTTAAGAGAAAGAGTATAATAAAAAGGAGGAGTTATTAGCATGGGACAAAAAATGCATCCACACGGATTAAGAATAGGAATCATAAAAGATTGGAGCTCAAAATGGTATGCAGATTCCAAAAACTTTGGTGATTATCTAGTAGAAGATTACAAAATTCGTGAATTGCTAAATAAGAAATTAGCAGCTAGTGGAATTTCAAAAATCGAAATTGAAAGAACTGCAAAATTCGTGAAAATAAATGTATTTACTGCAAAACCTGGACTAGTAATCGGAAAAGGTGGCAATTTAGCAGAGAATTTAAAAGAAAAATTACAAAAAATGATTGGAAAAGATGTTAACTTAAACATCGTAGAAGTGAAAAATCCAGATTTAGATGCAAAATTAGTTGCAGAAAATATATGTAACCAATTAGAGAGAAGAATTTCATTTAGAAGAGCCATGAAACAATGTATGCAAAAAACAATGAAAGCAGGTGCTTTAGGAATTAAAACTTCAGTATCTGGTAGATTAGGTGGAGCAGATATGGCAAGAACAGAATTTTATAAAGAAGGAACAATTCCACTTCAAACATTAAGAGCAGACATTGACTATGGATTCTATGAAGCAAACACTACTTATGGGAAAATAGGTGTAAAAGTTTGGATATATAAAGGTGAAATCCTTCCAAGCAAAAATAAACAAGCAGAAGGAGGAGAAGTATAATGCCAGTAATGCCAAAAAGAACTAAATATAGAAAACAACAAAAAGGTAGAAATAGAGGTTATGCAACAAGAGGAAATAAAGTAAATGAAGGCGAATACGGATTACAAGCTCTAGAGGCAGGAATTATAACAACCAACCAAATTGAAGCAGCACGTGTTGCTATGACACGTTTCATAAAAAGAGGTGGAAAAGTTTGGATAAAAATATTTCCAGACAAACCAATCACAAAAAAACCTGCTCAAACCCGTATGGGAAGCGGAAAAGGAGCTGTAGAATATTGGGCAGCAAAAGTAAAACCAGGAAGAATAATGTTTGAAATTGCTGGAGTTTCAGAAGATGTAGCAAAAGAAGCTTTAAGGCTTGCTATGCATAAAATACCAGTAAAAACAAAATTTGTAGCCAGAGAAAAAGAAATAGGTGGTGATAGTGATGAAGATAAATAAAATAAAAGAAATGTCTTCACCAGAATTAGAAAAAGAATTAGCTGAATTAAAATCAGAACTATTCAAATTAAGATTTAGTCTAGCTACTAATGGATTAGAAAACCCAATGAAAATTAAAGAAGTAAGAAAAGATATTGCTAGAGTAAAAACTGTGTTAAGACAAAGAGAATTAGAAGAAGTTGAAACTGCACAAAATAAATAGAACCTTAAATTGAAAGGAGTAAAGTTCATGGAAGAAAGAAATCTTCGTAAAGTTATGATTGGAACTGTTACATCTGACAAAATGGATAAAACAGTAGTAGTATCTGTTGAGAATAGTGTAAAACATCCAATCTATGGAAAAATTGTTAAAAGAACTTATAAGCTAAAAGCTCATGACGAAGAAAATGCTTGTAAAGTTGGAGATAAAGTAAAAGTAATGGAAACAAGGCCTCTATCTAAAGAAAAAAGATGGAGAGTAGTAGAAATTCTTGAAAAAGCAATTGTAAAATAATAGAGCGAAAATAATAAGAGAAAATCAGAAGGAGGGAAAAACATGGTACAACAACAATCGATTTTAAAAGTTGCTGATAATACTGGAGCAAAAGAAATTATGTGTATTCGATGCTTAGGAGGTTCTCATAGAAAAGTAGCTAAAATAGGCGATGTAATAATTGCTTCTGTCAAAACAGCAACACCTGGTGGCGTTGTAAAAAAAGGTGATGTAGTAAAAGCTGTTATTGTAAGAACAAAAAGGAATACTAAAAGACCAGATGGATCTTATATTAGATTTGATGAAAATGCAGCAGTTATTATTCGTGACGATGGAAATCCAAGAGGAACACGTATATTTGGACCAATAGCGAGAGAATTAAGAGATAAAGACTATATGAAAATACTATCTTTGGCACCAGAAGTTCTTTAATTTGTAAAAATAAAAAAATAAAATAGCCAAAAAGATATTACCAAAAATAATAAAAAGGAGGGAAAATCCTAAATGAACATAAAAAAAGGTGACACTGTTAAAATTTTATCTGGAAATGATAAAGGAAAAACAGGAGAAGTTTTAGAAACCATACCAAAAACAGGAAAAATTGTTGTAAAAGGTGTAAACATTAGAAAAAAACATGTAAAACCTAGAAAACAAGGCGATGAAGGTGGAATTATATCAGTAGAATGTGCTATTCCAAATGCAAAAGCAAATGTAGTTTGCCCAAAATGTAATAAACCTACAAGAATAGGACATGTAATAGAAAATAACGAAAAAGTTCGTGTTTGTAAAAAATGCGGTGCAAAAATCAAATAGAAAGGAGCAAAAGTGAGATTTCATGGAAAAGTTAAAAGAACAATATGAGAAAGAAGTAAAGCCAGCATTAATGAAAAAGTTTGAATATAAATCAGTAATGCAAGTTCCAAAGTTAGAAAAAATTGTAATTAACATTGGACTTGGTGATTTAAAAGATAATCCAAAAGCATTAGACAATGCAATTAATGATTTAAAAATAATCACAGGACAACAACCAATTATAACAAAAGCAAAAAAATCAATTGCAGCATTTAAAGTAAGAGAAGGAGCTAATATAGGAGTAAAAGTTACTTTAAGAGCTGGAAAAATGTATGATTTTGCTTATAAATTATTTAATGTTGCACTTCCAAGAGTAAGAGATTTTAGAGGAGTATCTGGAAATTCTTTTGATGGAAGAGGAAACTATTCAATGGGAATTAAAGAACAATTAATATTTCCAGAAATTGAATATGATAAAGTAGATAAATTAAGAGGAATGGATATTATATTTGTTACAACAGCAAAAACAGATGCTGAAGCAAAAGAATTACTTACATTATTAGGAATGCCTTTTAAAAATTAGCTATAGGCTTTGAAAAGAAAGGAGAAAAATATGGCTAAAAAGTCAATGATTGTTAAACAACAAAAACCACAAAAATATAAAACAAGAGAATATAGCAGATGCAAAATTTGTGGAAGACCACATTCATATATTAGAAAATATGGAATTTGCCGTATATGCTTTAGAGAATTAGCACATAAAGGAGAAATTCCAGGCGTAAAAAAAGCAAGCTGGTAAAATAATGAACAAATGGAAAAAACATTTGTAATCGTAAAAAGTAGAGAAGGAGGAGATTATAAGAATGAATACAACCGACCCAATAGCAGATATGCTAACAAGAATTAGAAACGCAAACACTTCTAAATTCAAAACAGTAGATATACCTTCATCTAAAGTAAAAAGATCAATTGCCGAAATTTTGTATAATGAGGGATATATAAGAGCTTTTGAAGAAATTAGCGATGAAAAGCAAGGAATCATTAGAATTACTCTAAAATATGGAGATAAAGGTTCAAGAGTTATTTCTGGATTAAAAAGAATTAGTAAACCAGGTTTAAGAATTTATGCTTCTAAAGATGAACTACCAAGAGTTTTAAATGGGCTTGGAATTGCTTTAATATCAACTTCAAAAGGAATTATGACAGATAAGCAAGCAAGACAAGAAAATGTTGGTGGAGAAGTTCTTGCTTATGTATGGTAAAAATAAAATAAAAGAAAGGAGACTTTAGAAAAATGTCAAGAATAGGAAATAGCCCTATTACAGTACCTGCTGGTGTAGAAGTAAAGTTAGATGGTAATAAAGTAACTGTAAAAGGACCTAAAGGAACATTAGAAAGAGAAATACATAAAAATATGACAGTAGCTTTAGAAAATAA
>CALXJM010000039.1 GCA_944388625.1 uncultured Clostridia bacterium | reverse complement strand
AGAAATATAATTCCAAAGATAAATAGCATACATAATGTAAAAAATATATTTGACATATTAGAAGAATATGATATAGTAATAATTGCATATGAAGAAGAAAAAAAACAAACTTTAAAAAAAGTACTTAAAGAATATAAAAAAAATAAAAACATAAAAATTGCAATTCTTATTGGACCCGAAGGCGGATTAGAAAAACAGGAAGTGGAAGAACTTATTAAGAAAGGCGCAAAAGCAGTAAGCTTAGGGCAAAGAATTTTGCGTACAGAAACAGTGGCTATTACTTTAGCTAGTATTCTTATGTATGAATTAGGAGACCTTGGAGGATAAAAATGGAGGAAAAAAAAGAAAATACAGAAAAAGTAAAAGTAAAAATTAAAAAGGAAAATGAAAATTATGTAAAAGATAATAAAATACAACAAATTGAAATACAAAACCAGATGTCTGAAGAAGAAAAAAGCAAAATAGACTTTAGAATTTTTATAAATCTATTATTAGCTATTGCTACATTCATTTACTTTTTCTTAATTAATTTAGGATACAAAAATATAGCTAGAGAAAATTTTGTATTAGACTTACATGTTTTTAGCATAACATTATTAATTATAAGTATTGTACTTTTTGAACAAGCTTATAAAAAAGAAGAAGGAAAATTTTGTCTTTATGGAATAGAAATGTTAGTACTTGCTATAGTTACTTTATTTATGCCGTATATTTATTTTTATAGTAATACATCAATTAGAACTATTTGTTCTTCTTTAGCAATATTTTTATCTATTTATTATGTAGGGAAATGCATAGTTATTCAAAACAAAGCAAAAAAGAAACATTTAGAGAATTTAAGCGATGTAAAAGAAATTATAAAAAAATGATAATTCTTTTTAGAGAATTATCATTTTTTTTGTATAGTCTAAATTTGCATAAGAAATAGAATTTGAAAATCCTAAAGTATAAATATCAGAAGCCTTTTTATCAATAGAAATCATTTTTTGAAGATGGAAATGCTTATTGCTGTCTTGAAATTTTTTAAGTGATGTAATGACTGAAAGAGAAGGGGTAGATTTGCAAATTTGAGACACTAACTCTTGACCTTGCGAATTCATTCCCAAAATACGAATATATGGAATAACATTTTTAGAAAATTCCATATCTTTTTTTGTTATACCTAAGAGAACATAAAGTAAAATGCGTTGCAGACGGGTAAGTGTAAATCTTTTAGACTTACACTTGGCAAGTAACGTAGGAAGCGTATTACAAGATACAGAAGCATTTTTTAAAACAATTTCTAATCCTTCTGAAACCTCAGGAACACAAGTTATAGCTTCTAAGCTCATAGTTCTTAAGGAATACAAGATAATCTTTTCATATGCAGACAAAGATAAAACAAAATCACCATTTTGAAGACAGGAATATAAAATATGATATGCTTTTTCTGGAATGATGGAAGATAATTTTTCTAAACGATTAGAAGAAATCAGATTACGAATAGCAGAACTACTTGCAAAAGTATGATTTATTTCCAAGCTATTGTAATCAGAAAAAACTCTTTTAATAGTGAAAGGCTTAATATTGCTAGAAAATTTTTTTAAAGCTTTTAAATATTCAATTCCAAGAATATTATTTGGATTTGTTAGAATATTTTTTTTATCTTCTTTTAAATTTAAATACGCTATAGCAGCTTTTTCTCGAGCAGATGGGAATGAATAACCTCGTTTTAGTTCATCTTTTAATAGTGTAACATATTCGGCAGGCTCATCAAGAAAAAGAGAAGCGAAAGTATTTAGATTATCTAAATTACCTTCTTCACTTCCAAAAGACAAAACATCAACAATTCCAAGTGAATTAAGCAATTTTACAGCTCCTTCTGCAAAGTTTTCAGCACTAGAAATTCCATAAACAGTAGGTAATTCTAGCACTAAATCAAAACCACTGCTAAGAGCCATTTGAGCTTTAGACCATTTATCAATAATAGAAGGTTCACCACGTTGAGTAAAATTTCCATTCATAACAGCAATGGCATAATTGCAACCAGTTTGCCTTTTAGATTCTGTTACATGGTATAGATGACCATTATGAAATGGATTAAATTCTGCAATAACACTTAAAACTTTATTCATATATGAGCCTCCATTGCTTTTTTACATTTTATACTAATTTAAGTTTGCAATAATCAAAATCTACTGATATAATACCATAAAAGAGAAAGAAAAACAACCAAAAGGAGTTTTTGAAAAATGGAAGAGGTTACAATATATACTGATGGAGCATGTTCTGGAAATCCAGGACCAGGTGGTTGGGCAGCAATCCTAATGTATAAAGATATAAAGAAAGAAATCTCGGGAGCAAGTAATAACACCACTAATAATATTATGGAATTAATGGCAGTTATTGAAGGATTAAAAATGTTAAAATTTCCGTGTAATGTAAAAATTTATAGTGATAGTGCATATGTTGTTAATGCTTTTAACCAAGGTTGGATATATGGCTGGGTAAAGAAAAATTGGAAAACTTCTGGAAATGAACATGTTAAAAATAGAGAACTATGGGAAGAATTATATGCGCTTACTAAAACGCATACAGTAGAATTTGTTAAGGTAAAAGGGCATGCGGATAATCCGTATAATAATAGATGTGATGAAATGGCAAGGCAAGCTATAAAAACAATTTAAAATATTACAATTATATTACAATTTAACTGCAAATGTTGTAATAAGTCTATTTATGAAATATAATAAAGCCACAGTAAAAGAGAATAGTAAAATAATATGGGGTGAGTTAAATGGAAACAGTTGCAGATTTAATTTTAAACCAAGAAGATGTAATTAGAAAAATGGAATTGGTGTATTATTTGCAGAAAAAGACGGGGATATTTTTTGACAAATCTGTTATTTTAAAAACAGAAATTGCCAAAGCTTTTTTAAGCAGCTCTAACCTAAAGGACATAGATAGAAACTTAGTATTAACAGCTTCTTTACTGTATGCATGTAGAAAATCAAAAGGAGCACAAACCATGCAAAAAATACAATCATATGCCAAAGAAAGTGCAATGTTTTTGCAAGAATTAGGCTTTAGTGAAAGTTTTTGTAATACTTGTCAAATGCATAATAGATATGGAAATATTTCCCCAAGAAATAAAGAAGGAGATATTTTAGAGTTAGCAGAACAATTAGGTGGAATGGTATTAGACAGATCTGATAGACAAGGCTATCAGATTCCAAAAGCATTAACTTTATTAAGAAAAAATTTACAAGGAAAACGAAATCAATATTTAGAGATATTTGAAGATTTTGTATGGGAGACAGAATGCTTATATGAGAAAAGAGGAGATAGAGCTTTAAACGAAAAAGATATAGGCTTAATTGGAAGCGCAGAAACAGGGCTTAGAGTATTGAATAAATTTGATGATGATGATATTCGAGGAAGCTTAATTTATGTACAAGATTGGGAACTTCGTAATGGATTAATGCAAAAAGAAGAGCCAAAATGTATTATTGGAATAGACAAAGTTCCAGGTGTGTTACGAAAAGATAAATAAGAATAAAGGCGATAAAGCTGTGTGATATTTTAATTAATATGTCAAATGAAATGAAAATCTTTAAGGAGGATAAATGCCTCCTTAAATTATATTTATAATGTAAGGGGGTAAAAAATGTACGAAGTTTTTGCAGATTTACATGTACATATAGGAAGAAGTAAGAATAATAAGCCAATAAAAATAACAGCTGCAAAATCGCTTAACTTTGAAAACATTGCAAAAGAATGTGCTGAAAGAAAAGGAATTCAAATAGTTGGAATTATTGACTGCGCCTCACCATATGTAATAGAAGATATAGAAAATTTTTTGCAAACAGGAGAAGCCTATGAGATAGAAAGAGGGGGGATTATATACAAAAATCAAGTATGTATTATTTTAGGAAGTGAAATAGAAACGGCAGAAATAACAGAGGAGGGGAAAAATGGTAGTGCGCATAATTTGTGCTTTTTCCCAAAACTGCAAGATATAAAAAAATTTTCTGAATGCATGAGAAAGTATATCAATAACATAACACTTAGTTCTCAAAGAGCATCTATTTCTGCATATCAATTAATTGATATTGTAAAAGAAAATAATGGAGTTTTAATTCCAGCACACTGTTTTACTCCACATAAAAGTTTTTATGGAAATTGTACAGAACGATTGGAAAGAATTTTTAAAGAAAAATATAAACTAATACCATCTATTGAATTAGGATTAAGTTCTGATACATATTTAGCAGATGAAATATCTGAATTAGAAGGAAAAACTTTCATTACAAATTCAGATGCACATTCATTACCTAAGATAGGTAGAGAATATAATAAAATATTAGTAGAAGATATCAATTATGAAGAATTAATTTTAGCTTTAGAAAATAAAAAAGGCAGAAAGATAATAGCTAATTATGGATTAGACCCAAAACTGGGTAAATATCATAGAACCTATTGCGAAAAATGCCAAAAAAATGTAGAAGGAGATGCCCCAACTATAAAATGTAAAGATTGTGATAGTTCGAATATAACAATGGGAGTATTAGACAGAATAGAAATAATAAAAGATAAAGAAAAAACTAGTAGCCCAAGTTATAGACCGCCATATATTTACCAAACTCCATTAAGTTTCATCCCTGGATTAGGAGGAAAAACAATAGAAAAGTTGTTACAAAATTTCGGAACAGAAATGAATGTATTACATAAGGCTACAGAAGACGACATAGAAGCTGTTGTAGGAACGAAAAATGCTCATAATATTATACTCGCTAAAGAAGGAAAATTAAATATCCAAGCCGGTGGAGGGGGCGTATATGGAAAAATAATGGCAAAGTAAAAAACAAAGTTCTATTTTTGGATTTATTACATACACATTATGTAGAAACTTAAATAAGAAAATACTAAAACAAAAGTGGAGGTAAAAATGCCAAAGAATAGAACAGAAACAAAAGACATATTTATAAATTATATAAAGAACAACCAAAAAGAATTCGTATCAGTCATTATTTTATTTTTCATTGGCTTAATTTTAGGAGTTTTATGTATTAATAATACTTCTGAAATTCAAAAAACAGAAATTACAAATTATGTTCAAAATTTTATAACAGAATTAAAAGAAAATGCTAATATTGATAGATTGAGTTTAATTAAAAGCTCAATTCAAAAAAACTTTATAACGACAATTTTACTTTGGTTTGTTGGTTTAGCGGTCATAAGTATTCCTTTAGTATACCTATTTATAGCTTTTAGAGGATTTTGCTTAGGATATACTATTGCAAGTATAGTGGCTACATTAGGAAATTGGGATGGAATTTTATTTGTTGCAAGTGGAATTTTAGCACAAAATATAATTTTTATTCCGTGCCTATTGGCTTTAGGAGTAAGTGGAATTAAACTATATAAATGCATAAAACAAAAAAACGGAAATATAAAGGCAGAAATATGTAGACATACTTTTTTTTCTTTATTTATATTTCTTTTGCTGATTGTAACTTCTTTTATCGAAACATACGTATCTAGTCAACTATTAGTCCAATATATAAAATATTTATAAAAAAATCTAAAAAACTCTTTACATTTTAAAGGTGATTTGATATAAATATATTGATTTATGTAAATTATTTGCATTTAGTATATTAGATAAAAAATGATGCTTGACCAATATCATCAAACAAAATTTATAAGGTTTGCATAATCCTTAAAACTATGCAAAAATTTAGAATAAGGGGAACTAAAAATGGAAAAACAAATTAAACTTTTTTTGGAATTTTTAAAAAATGATAAAAGACTATCAGAAAATACGCTACAATCTTATCGCAGAGATGTTACGCAATTTGAAAATTATATAAATCAAAATAATATGGATTATTTGACAGTAACAGAAGAAGATATTAAAAAATATTTAGAGAGTTTAGATAAGATGAATAAAAAAACATCTACTATATCTAGAAATTTAGCATCAATTCGTTCTTACTATCAATTTTTAATGAGAACCAAAAAAGTATCAGAAGACCCTACAGAGAAAATTAGCTCACCCAAAATAGAAAAAAAAGCACCAAGCATTTTATCTTCACAAGAGATAGAGCTATTATTAGAACAACCAAACAACATAGATTTAAAAGGAATTCGCGATAAAGCCATGCTAGAATTTGCATATGCAACAGGAATGAGAGTAACAGAAATCATTTCTTTAAATATTGATGATGTAAATTTAGAAGAAGGATATGTTACATGCAAATCTACTTCAAAACAAAGAAGCATTCCTCTAGGTTCGTTATCTTTAGTTGCTTTGAAAGAATATATTGAAAAAGCAAGACCGGTAATTATCAAAGATGACAAAACAAAGTCTTTATTTGTTAATATTAATGGAAAAAGGTTAACAAGACAAGGTTTTTGGAAAATTGTTAAATACTATAAAGAACAAGCACACATAACAAAAGAAATAACACCACATGTACTTAGACATTCTTTTGCAACTCATTTATTACAAAATGGTGCAGACTTAAAATCAATTCAAACCATGCTTGGACACTCAGATATATCTTCTACACAGGTATATATGCAATTTCAAGATGAAGGAATTAAGAACATATATAGAAAAGCTCATCCAAGAGCATAATATTTTTAATATATAAGAACTAAAAGGATATATTATTCATGGCATTGAATAATATATCCTTTTAGTTTAATGAGACGTTTATTTTACGTTTTTTCTATTTTTCTCTTGACAGTTTACAATAATAAAGATACAATATTATAGTAAGTTAAATTATAATCTAAAATAGTTATATTTATCTGTACATTGAAAATTTAATTAGAAGAGGTGGATAAAATGCCAGAAAATCAAATTTTATTAATTGTAGCCACCTTTTTAATCTCAGTAGCAATTGGTATTCCGACAGGAATATTTTTTAGAAAGAAAATTGCTGAATCTAAAATTGAAAGTGCTGAAAATGAAGTAAAAAGATTACTAGAAAATGCAAAGATAGAAGCAGAAAATAGAAAAAAAGAAGAAATTTTTACTGCAAAAGAAGAAATACTGAAAGCAAGAAATGAATTAGATAAAGAGATTAAAGAGAGAAGAGGAGAAATACAGCTACAAGAAAAAAGAGTTATTCAAAAAGAAGAAACTTTAGAAAGAAGAGCTGAAAACTTTGAAAGAAGAGAAAAAGAATTAGAAAAGAAACACCAAGAATTAGATGGGCAAAAAGACGCACTAAATCAAGTATTTGCAAAACAAATGCAAGAGCTACAAAGAATATCAGGACTCACAAAAGAAGAAGCTAAAAAGCAAATACTAAATGAACTAGAAAAACAAGTTACAGTAGAAAAAGCAACATTGCTCAAAGAATTAGATGCTAAAGCTAGAGAAGAAGCTAATAAGAATGCTAAAGAACTAATCAGCTTTGCAATTCAAAAATGTGCAGCAGACCACACATCCGAAACTACGGTATCTGTTGTAGCACTTCCAAATGATGACATGAAAGGAAGAATTATTGGTAGAGAAGGAAGAAATATAAAAGCATTAGAAACTTTAACAGGAATTGACTTGATTATAGATGACACACCAGAGGCTGTTATACTTTCAGGATTTGATCCACTAAGAAGAGAAGTTGCTAAAATTGCTTTAGAAAAATTAATTGATGATGGAAGAATTCACCCTGCAAAAATAGAAGAAATGGTAGAAAAAGCAAAAGAAGAAGTAGAGGCTTCTATTAAGGCAGAAGGTGAAAGGGCAATGTTAGAAACAGGAGTAAATGGACTAAATCCAGACATGGTGAAATTAATTGGAAAATTAAGATATAGGACAAGTTATGGGCAAAATGTATTAAATCATTCAATAGAAGTTTCTAACTTAGCTAGAATTATGGCAGAAGAACTTGGCGCGGATCCTAAAATTGCAAGAAGAGCAGGATTATTACATGACATCGGGAAAGCATTAGATCATGACATGGAAGGAACTCATGTGGAGATTGGAGTAGAAGTATTAAAAAAATACAAAGAAAATGAAATTATTATCAATGCAGTACAAGCACACCACGGAGATGTAGAGCCGAAATCTATAGAAGCAGTTTTAGTACAAGCAGCAGATGCGATTTCTGCTTCTAGACCTGGAGCAAGAAGAGAAACATTAGAAACATATATCAAGCGATTAGAAAAACTTGAAGAGATAGCAGACTCTTTTGAAGGAGTGGAAAAATCTTTTGCAATACAAGCTGGACGTGAAGTAAGGTTGATAGTAAAACCAGAAAAGATTACAGATGCTGAAATGGTTATTATGGCAAGAGACGTAGCTAAGAAAATAGAAGATCAAATGGAATACCCAGGCCAAATAAAAGTAAATGTAATTCGAGAAACAAGAGCAATTGAATATGCAAAATAAAATTCGCAAAAAAACTTCCAACTATTGTTGGAAGTTTTTTTGATGCCTAAATTTATTACACTTGTTTTACTTTTACTCTAACTTAGACTTAAAATCAATTAACAATTGCATAGCCTGTATAGGAGTAATGGAACTAATGTCAAGCTCATGGATAGTGTTTAGTATATACAGACTTTTTTGAATAGAAAGATAATCTAAAGAAAAATACTTATATGGTAAAACCTCATCAATTATTTGAATATCTAAATTAAAGCCTTGTAACAATTTTAAGTACTTTTCTAGAGAAGTAGAAGGAAAGCCACATTTTACTACATGCTTATTCAATTGTGCTAATTTTAGATTAAGTTTTTGAGAAACAAATTTAGCGTCTTTATCCAAAAAAAGATAAAAGGCGCCAGACTTAAATAAATATAGAGAATCTGGATTGTCTGCTTTTAGCTGTAAATATTCTGTATATAATTTACTCATAAAGGGACCTCCTAAATATTTGAATCGTCAAATATAGAAACATTCTCGTAAAGAGCTTCTATAGGAACACCTAATACTTTTGAAAAAGCTAATAATTCGAAATCTTTTACAGAACGTTTATCGTGTTCTATGCAATATAAATCAGAACGAAACAGAGGGAGCCCGATTAAATCTAGCTTCTGACATAGAACTCTCTGCGACAGACCATTTTTTCTTCTATATTTAACTAAATTTTTTGATATTAAATTAGATTTATTGTTAAACTTTCTAGAACCACTCATAATAAATACCACCTTTATAATATAATTTGTGTATCTTTTTTTAGATACAGTATTAATATTTGAAGAATAATTTGTAATATTCATTATAAAAAGCGTTAATTTTGTTATATTTTAACCTAAAAAATAAAATAAATGGGCAGGATAGTATTGCCTATTAAAGAGAAAATTCACATCAGGACAAAGATGAACATAAACACAAATGAAATATTACAATAATGTTACAAAAATGTTAAATTTGGATTACAATCTGAAAAAGTATTGACAATTTTTTGAAAAAGATAGATACTATAGAAAACGAAGACCAAGGAGAAATAGTAGGAGGTAAAA